>JAKVCE010000150.1 GCA_022447405.1 Planctomycetota bacterium
AGACTTCACCGATTTCGTCGTGACGAATGAGTTCGGCGCGGAGGTTCACCTGGACTTCAGCGGTTATGCCGGCGGTACGAGCACGGCGACGCTTACCGGCGAGGGCTCGATCTCGATCGATGGGGTGAACTTCAGGGCGCTGACCCTGACAGAGACGGACCTCCAGTTGATCAATAAGACCACGGGCTCGGTCCTTCACGTGGACGCTACGGCGGTTCACCGTGCAGGCGTGGAGCTCGTCAACTTTGACGGTGCCGCGAACATTTTCGACTCGCTATACGGAGCGGTTGAAGACCTGGAGAACGGCGACGGTCTGCGGGCCGAGGAGCTCGCCGCTCGCCTTGAGATGCGCTTGGGCGAGATCGAGCGGAACCACGACAACCTCTTGCAGAGCGTCGCGGTCCTCGGAGCTCGACTTGAAAGCCTTGATAGCACGCTCGGGCGCTTGGACGGTGTCGCGATGCAGGTCACCCAGCACCTGAGCCAAGTGGAAGACGCTGACCTCGCGAGCGTCGTGATGGACGCCACCCAAGCCGAGCAGTCGATGCAGCTCGCCCAGATGGCCGGCTCACGCCTGATGCAAAACACCCTCCTGAACTTCCTGAGGTGATCCCATGAACCCCCAACGACCCATCTCGTGGGAGCCTAGCCCCGCGCCTATAAGCCGCACCACGCCCGCGAGCCCGTCGAAGGGCGAGGGCATCGCGGACAACGCCGCGTTCCAAGCGGTCTTGGAGCGCTTGGAGAACGCAGCGCGCGACCTCTCTCGCCGCAGTGAATCGCTCGAGGACACGAAGGCGCTCTCGGGCGCGGTGCAGGACGCAGCGCAGAGCCTCGGCGACGCGCTCGCCCTCCGTGACTCCGTCCTGGAGGCGTATCGCAGCGCGCAGCAGGCAGCGAGCGTTAAGGAAGACGACGCCGCGTGAAGCTCACCTTGGCGCCCGGTCATCCCCGAGGCCTGGAGGTGATGACCTCCGTGTTGCGCCCTGGCGGGGACCTCGCCCTCGAGTATCCGCTCGTCTTCGATGAGGAGGGTCCCGGGGCGCACTTCGCGCTCTCTGAGGGTGACGAGGTCCTCTCTGTATGTGCGACCTTGGAGCGAGAGCTCATCTATCCGGGCGGGCGGACGCTGGTCGGCTTCATCGGCTCTGTCGCGACGCCGCCTGACGCGCGCGGGCAGGGCCACGCGTCCAGGCTTCTCGCCGAGGTGGAGGGCGCGCTCAAAGAGCGCGGCTGCGAGCACGCGCTGCTCTGGGCGGACGAGCCTGGGTTCTACCAGCGCCGGGGATACTCCCTGGACGGAACAGAGACAGACTTCCTCGTCTCGAAGATTCCTACCGCGCTCATCGACTCGGAGTTGAACGTGCGCCCCCTCCACGCGAGCGACCGAGGGCAGGTCCACGAGCTCTACACATGGCACGGCGCGCGCATCGAGCGGAGCGCCCGCGAGACCGCGCGCCTCCTCGGGTGCCCTGAGATGCGCGTCTTGGTCGCGACCCGAGGTCAGGAGGTCGAGGCCTATGTCTGCTTTGGTCGCGGCGCAGACCTCGCCGGGGTCGTGCACGAGTGGGGCGGGAGTCCGGCGGGCGTCTTGGCCTGCCTCGCGGCGCTCTTGGAGCGCGCGGACTCCCTCTTCGTCATGGCTCCGGGAGAGCCGGGGCCGATGGGCGAGCTCTTGGACGAGTGCGGGGCGATCCGCGCCGCTGGCCGCCTTGGGATGACCAAACCTCTCGGAGCAGCGGGCTCCTTGCCTCACGGCGCCTTCGTCTGGGGCCTGGATTCGATCTAGGGGAATCGCTCTCCTCTAGGGGTGGTGACCACCCCGACACAAGAGCCCGCTCTAAAGCGGACGCGGGTGCTCGGCTTCGACGTCGCTCGATGCCTCGCGATCCTCTCGATGGTCTTCGTCAACTTTGACGTGATCCTCTCTATGGGGAGGGACAAGCCTGAGCTTTTGCGAACGCTGGGGAACGCGTTCCAGGGTCGCGCCTCCGCGACCTTTGTGACGCTCGCGGGTGTCGGCCTCATCCTCCTCGGCGAGCGTGGGACCCTCATGAAGCGCGCGCTCTTCCTCTTCATCGTGGGATACGCCTGGCAGGTCTATTGGGACGGGGACATCCTCCACTACTACGCCTTCTACGTGTTCGCGGGCGCGCTCTGCCTGGGCTTGAAGGCGCGCTGGCTCTGGCTCCTCTCGGCTGCGAGCGTGGCGGTCTTCGTTGTCTGCGTGAAGGGCGTCTCCATGGGCGATTTCGAGCTCGAGCCCGTCGTCGACTATGGCGCAGGGTGGAAGTGGATGACCCTCGAGTACACCGAGTTCTGGACGGCGAAAGGGCAAGCGCGGAACCTCTTCTTCAACGGCTGGCATCCGCTCTTCCCGTGGCTAGCCTTCCTCTTCTGCGGCATGGCGCTAGGGAAGTGGGGTGTCGAAGCGGCGATGAAGAGAAGGGTCGCCCTCGTCGCGTCGGCCGCTGTGTTCTTCCTGGCGCGGTCCCTCTCTGAGGCTTGGACCCAAACTGAGGGAGCGGAGGGAGAGGGCTGGGGCGGATGGTCACAGTGGTATCTGCAGCCAGAGGCGTTCTGGGCGCTAGATTCGATCCCCCCTGGGCCGCTCTATGTGCTCTCGGCTGGCGCGAGCGCGGTCTTCGTCATTGCGCTCTGCCTGGAGCTGACGAGCCCCTCAACGCGCAGGCGCTGGTGGCTCGGCTGCCTAAGCGTCTTGGGCTTGGGTGTCTGGATCGCCTTCGGGGAGAGCGAGTCCTCGGGCCTGCTGCGCGTCAGCGACGTGGCCTTCTTCGCGCTCATCTCAGCCGTGGGCGCGCTGTTGATCGACACCTGCAGCGGCGCGCTGTCACGGTGCGGCCAGCTCGCGTTCACCCTCTACCTCGCCCACGTGCTCTTCCTGTATGTCTTCCTGCAGCCCGTTATGGAGCATCTGATCGACGAGCGGGTCCTCTCCAGGCGCTCGGTCCTCCTCGTGTCAGCCACGGGGACGCTGGTCTTCGACCTGTTCGCGATCCTCTTTGCGAACCGATGGAGGGCCAGCTATCGACGCGGGCCCGTCGAGGCTGTCATGCGCAAGCTCACCGGCTAGGCGCGATCACTCGGAGCCGGTCTCGGGGAAGAGCTGCCGCTCCACCGCCTCGATCACCGCGTGGAGGACCTTGATGTGGACCTCTTGGATCCGATCCGAGGTCGCGGCGGCCGGGACGACGATCGCGACGTCCGCGAGCTCGCGCGCCGCGCCGCCGCCTCTTCCCAAGAGCCCGACGGTCTTGATCCCGCGGGCGCGCGCCTCTTCAAGGGCACGCAAGATGTTCGGGGACTCGCCGCTGGTGGAGAGGGCGACGAGGACGTCGCCCTCGCGACCGTGCGCTGCGATCTGCCGCGCGAAGACCTCCGCGAAGCCGAAGTCGTTCGCGATGCAGGTCAGCTGGGCGGGGTCGCTGAAGGCTAGGGCGGGGAGGGCGGCGCGGTCTCCGCGAAAGCGACCCGTCCACTCTTCAGCGAAGTGCATCGCGTCACACATGCTGCCGCCGTTTCCACAAGCGAGGAGCTTCTTGCCCCCGCGCAGAGCTTCCAAGGCGAGGCTGGAGAACTCTGCGGTTGCAGAGACCGCGGCCTCGTCCTCAGAGAACGCGGCGAGCGCGACGGCGGCCTCAGTGAGTGAGGCGCGAAGCTCATCGGTGGAGGGGCTCATACGGCCGCATTTTGCGCTCGAAGGAGGTGCAGGAACAGAGCAGACGTGGAAGTCGGCCAAGAAAGAGGTAGGAGTTCGCTAACGATAAAGCGTTGATATAAATGGCTTTACGTCGCCATGGGCGAGGGATTTGTGGGGGAGTGGGATCCAAAGGCGCCCAGATCTCGTTTCTAAGGTGAAGGGGTAACTAACCATGATGAAACTAGGAAATATTCTGCAACGGGCGCGCGGCAAAGAGTCGCGGGTCCAATTCGCTCGCCGGCTGGGTCTCTCATACACGTTCGTTCGTGCTATGGAACACGGCATGCGACATCCCTCCGACCGCGTCCTCGTAGAGATCGCGGACCGGCTGGGCCTCGACTCTTCTGAGCTCCTCCTCGCGGCGTATTGCGACCGCTCGCCCATGCTGGCGCGCGTTCTCGAGACCCGGGGGATTGAGGTGGAGCCTGGGGTGACCGAGGAGACAACAGTGACGACGGAAGCTCGAAAAGCAACGGGCCCCCAAGGGGTGATTCGAGCAGGTGAGTCAATCGATGCAGCGCGACTGCGGGAGCAGGACACTCCCCCGCCGGTCGTGCAAGTTGCCTACCGATTCTAGGCAGGGCATTCGGGAGACAGGGATGCGCCCTCGCGGAGACGAGTTCTCTGCGGGGGCGTTCATTTTTTTGACCGGAAGCTGCTCTAAGAGGGGGCGGGATCGACGCCGGGATGCGACACTCTCTGTCGAGCGGGCGCCCACTCGGTAGCCCACGGTCAGTCCATGAACACACACAAGCCCAAAAGAGTCGCGGTCGTGGTCCTTATCGCCGGCGTGGCGTTAGGGGCGATCGCGATCAGACAGAGCGTCTTGGGCGGAGAGCGGGAAGTGCCCGTCCTCGCGGACATTCCCGCGAGCTTGGAGACAGCTCCCGGCGACGGCGAGGTCATGCGCACGTACAGCGTCACAGGGATGTGCTGCGAGTCCTGCACTCGCAAGCTGCACGGCATGGTCCTGGGCGTGGACGGGGTCGAGGCCTGCGCGGTCGACCTCTGGGAGGAGCGGGTCTACTTGATCGCCAAACAGAGCGTCCCGAGCGAGCGCATCCTCTCGACGCTCAACTTCGACAAGTACACCGCGGTCGAGCTCAACGCGGACCCGTGATGAGCAAGCGAGCCAGAGCGCGCGTGCTCGTTGGGACAGGACTCGCTGTCATCCTGTGGGGCGTGCTCGGGTTCACTACGGCCTCCCTCGGGGGCCCGCCGGAGGAGCTGCGCTTCGCTAACCGCCGCTCCTACACCGAGGTCAAGCGAGCGGCACACTCAGCCTTTGTGCCCTTCGTGCTCCGCGCGGGCGCAGGGCTCGCGCTGCTGCTCTTCGGCGCGAGGCTCGCCGGCCTGGCAGAGGACGAGCCAGAGGGCTGATCAGGAGACGCGCGCTGCGATCAACGCGTCGAGCTCCTCGCGCAGCGAACCCAAGACCTCGTCGTAGCTGTAGCTGCCGACATCTTCAGGCCCTCGCTTGAGGTTCACCCGGGTGGGTCCACACCAGAGCCCGAGGTCGGCGTCGTCCGTCTCGCCTGGGCCGTTCACGCGGCAGCCCATGACCGCGATGGTGAGGTCGTGCTCAGCTGCGTACTGAGTCATCTCCTTCACCTCTTCAGCGAGCTCGATGAAGCGCTCGTTCTCCACGCGGCTGCAGGAGGGGCAGGCGATGATGTTCAGCCCGTCGAAGAAGTTCGGGGGCACGCTCCTGAAGCGGCCGGCCTCGATGTCCGCGAGGATGGCGCGCCCTTCGACGATCTCTAGCCCTTTGTCATCGAAGGGCACGGTGAGCGAGACCCGGATTGTGTCGCCGATCCCGCGCGAGAGGAGCTGCTCGAAGGCGATGCGAGTCTTGATCACTCCGTCCGGCGGCATGCCTGCCTCCGTGACGCCGAGGTGGAGGGGGACGTCAGGGCGCGCCTCGGCGAAGCGCTGGTTGGCTTCGATGACTAGGCGCGGGTCCGAGTCCTTGATCGAGACGACATAGTCACGGAAGCCAACTCCATCGAGCAGCTCGCAGTGGTCGACGGCACACTGTGCGATCGCGCCGGTGTGGTCATCGCCGAAGCGCTCCTTGTAGTCGGGCGCGATCGACCCAGCGTTTACGCCAATCCTCATCGCGCAGCCATGCTCTGCGGCGGTCTCCGCGAGGAACGCGACCTTCTCAGGGATAGGGC
>JAKVCE010000151.1 GCA_022447405.1 Planctomycetota bacterium
GGCAGGGCGCAGGGCCGGGCCGCGCACGCCGGCGGCAGGGGCCGTGCGGGCGAGCCCCAGGCAGAGGTCGGGCGCGCTCAGGTGCCCCGACACCACGGCGCGGCGGCCGATGGGGTCGTCCTCCGACAAGAGGCGCTCCTCGTAGAGGTCCTCGAGCTCGTCCGTGCCGCCGTCACGTCCGGCCAAGGCGCGGAGCTCGCCCGTGAGCTCGGGGTCGGCGACATCAGCGAAGAAGCGGGACGCCTCCTCGAGCGGCGCAGAGGTCGCCACCGCCGAGGCGAGGGCGGCGCGCGTCTCGATGTCTCGCGCCCGGTCGAACCAGTCGCGGGCCACCGACATCCAATGGAGCGAGTCCTCCAACAAGAGGCGGCCGAGCGCGACCCGCAAGAGCCCCGGGTCCTCCTCTCCCGAGAGCAAGAGCCGCGCGAGCAGCGCGCCGTCCGCGTCCTCGTCCGAGCACGCCGCCTCCAGCAAGGGGTCGAAGAGCGCGCTCCGCTCCGGGTGCTTCCAGCGCAGGTGCAAGAGACGCGGCAACCACCGCGCGCCGAACACGCGCTCACCCTCGACCTCCGCGCGGGCGAGCTCGCGGGCCATGAGCTCTGCGAGACCTCCTCGCATCTTCAAGAGGGACGTGAGCGCCTGGCCCAGGAAGCGCTCCGCGAAGGCCGGCTCGGTCGGGCTCTCGTCACTTGAGTACAGGGCGGCCCCCGCGCCGACGGCGAGGCGCGCGCCGTCCTCCGCCGCGCTCAAGGGGAGGTCGGACTCAGTCCAGCGACCTTGCGCCAAGCCGTCCAAGAGCTCGAGCGAGCGCTCCGGATCGAGGAGGATGGACTCCAACGCCAGGGAGAGGGCGGCGGAGTCGCGGGCGTGGAAGGAGCGGTGCGCCTCCAGGAGGAGGTCCGTGAGCGCGACCGCTGCCGTGCTCTCGGGCTGCTCCTCGAGCGAGAGCCTCTGTGAAGCCCTGTCACTCTCGGCTGAGGACGAGGGATCGCTCGCGGTGCTCGTGTCCTGGAGGGCTGCGGCGGGCGCGGGCTCCCTCGGCCCTGTGACGAGCCAGAGGAAGAGTGCCAGCGCGCACAGCGGGGGGATCAGGCGTGAGGCCTCGGGGCCGTTCTTCGTCGGTGTCGGTTCGCTCATGGAGGTCCCTCTCTTGGCGGTTTGGCGAGCAACAGAGAGACCCCTCATCGGGGGCGTGGTCGCGGTGAAGTTGAGGCTGACGGAGGGCCGCCTCCGTTCGGTATGCTCTCGCTCACATGACCCAGGAAGAGAAGAAGCGTCTCACCGACTACGCCGACTGCGCTGGCTGAGCGGCCAAGCTGCCTCAAGGGCGGCTCGCGCAGGTCCTGCGCGGCGTGATCGGAGAGGGTGACGAGAAGCTCCTCGTCGGACCGCAGAGCGTCGATGACGCCGGCGTGGTCGAGCTGGAGCACAACACCGGTGCGCCCACAGACACGCTCCTCGTCCAGACCGTCGACTACTTCCCGCCCGTCGTCGATGACGCGCGGGCCTATGGGCGCATCGCAGCAGCCAACGCGCTGTCGGATGTCTACGCCATGGGCGGCCGCGCCTACTCAGCCCTCAACCTCGCCGGCTTCCCGCGCGACTTCTCCGACGAGTGGATCGCTGAGATCCTCGCCGGGGGCTTCGCCGCCATGGAAGAGGCCGGCTGCATCATCGCCGGCGGACACACCACCCAGTCCGAGGAGTGCCTCTTCGGCTTCTCCGTCACCGGCATGGTCGAGCGGCAGCGCCTCGTCACGAACGCCGGCGCCAAGGTCGGCGACGCGCTCTACCTCACGAAGCCCATCGGCATGGGCACCATGTCCACCGCCTCCAAGCGCGGCGGCGTCGACGCCGAGGCGATGCAGCCCGCGATCGAACAGATGGCGACCCTGAACCGCGCAGCCGCCGAGGCCATGGCGACGGTGGACGCCCACGCCTGCACCGACGTCACTGGCTTCGGCCTCGCAGGTCACTCTCGCAACGTCGGCAAGGCCAGCGGCGTCACCATGAAGATCGACCTCGTGAACGTCCCGCTCTTCCCCGGCGCGCACGCCCTCGCCGCCGAGGGCTTCTGCTCTGGCGGCGCGACGCGTGGGCGCGAGGCTCTCGGTGATGAGGTGAGCGTCGCAGACGGCCTCGATGAGGCCCTCGTCTCCATGGCCTACGACGCCGAGACCTCCGGCGGCCTGCTCATCGCGGTCGGCGAAGCAGAGGCCGCCAAGCTCGAGGGCGCGCTCTCGGAGCGTGGCGTCTTGGCTGCGAGGATCGGCAGCGTGATCGAAGCCGCTGGACCCGCCGTCCAGCTCGCCTGAGGAGACGATGGGGGAGGAAGCAGAGCCCGTCCTCCCTGGCGCGCGCTCCGAGCCGCCGCCCTATGTCCTCGGCGAGCGCGGCGCGCCGCTGGACGCGCCCGAGAACACCCTCGCAGGCCTCCGCCGCGCCGTTGAGCTCGGCGCAGATGGTGTGGCCTACGACGTGCGCGGCACCTCCGAGGAGGAGCTCGTCCTCCTCGCCGACGAGGACCTCGACCGCACAACCGACGGCGAAGGGCCGCTCCACGTCCGCGGGCTGCGCGAGCTCTTCGAGCTCGACGCCGGCGCCTGGGTCGCGAAGCGCTTCGCGGGCGAGCCCATCCCGACCCTGGAGGAGGCCATCGCCATCGAGTCCGCCCCCGGGCGCGAGGCGCCAGCGCACCAGCTCCTCCTGAAGCGCCCAGGCCTCTCGCAAGCGGCGGTGCGCGTGCTCTCCTCCATCGTCGTGCGGCGCTTCGTGCGCGTCGGCTGCGTCGACAAGGAGAGCGCCCTTGAGCTCACGGCCGCCGGGCACCCCGCGGTGCTGCACCTCCACGAGCCCGACCCGGACCTGCTCGCCTGGGCCCTCGATCACCGCTTGGGCGGCGTCAGCATCCCCGGCAGCTGGGCGGAGGTCGACCCCGACCGCTACGCCGGGCTCGAGCGCTGGGTCCACGGCGTGAGCGAGCCGGACGCGCTGCTCGAGGCTGTGCGCCTCCCGGTCTTCGGGATCACGACCCCGGAGCCGCACCGCGCCCTCGCCGCGCGCGACCTCCACGACCTCGCGCCCTCCGACCGCGGCCCCTGGCCCGTCACGGCGCCGCTCCTCGGCGTGACCCCGGAGCACGAGGAGGACGGCGCCTGGCGCGGCACCTGGGAAGAGCGCGGCTCCTGCCGCAACCCCTTCCCCTTCCCCGTGCGCGCGCGCGCCAAGCTCTTCCCCAGGCAAGGCGCCTTCGAGCTGAGCGACCTGCCGGAGGAGTGCGAGCTCGCGCCCGGTGAAGAGCTCGTCCTGCCCTTCCGCCTCACGGGCGGCGCGCGCTCGCCTGGCGCGGACCCGCTCCTCGCCGTGCGCTACTCCTGGGACGAGGGTCCGGAGCGGCCCGCAGGCTCGCTCGTCCTCGACGCACCGATGCACCGCGTGCGCGTCGCCGTCGCCGACCCCATCACCCGCCGCCTCCCGCTCCTCGAAGAGCGCCCCGGCGACCTCCCGGCGAGCGTGACCCTCCGACGCAGGGCAGAGGACATCGTCGTCCAGGTGGAGAGCGCGGGCGGCCTCGAGGACGTGGAGCTCTCGGTCCTCCTGGGCCCCAGGCTGCGCTGCGGCGGGCAGGGCGTGCGCGTCGAGCTCCCGCGCGGCTTCGACCAGATGAAGGAGGGCGTGTCCTTCAGCGTCGCGATCGCAGGCAGACCCGCTGGCGGCGGAGCGCGCGTCCTCAGGCGCTGGTCTGGCGGGCTCCCGAACGAGCCCAGGACCGGCGCGCCGGGCCGCCTGCTCTCCCTCCAAGCCGCTGGATCCGGTTGACCCCGGCGGGGTGCGCGGCGTCCAATGGGGGACCGCGATGAGCGGATGGGAGTGGATCCGTGCTGGTGTGCGGCCCGGTCTTCAAAGCCGGTAGGGCCCCGTGAACAGCGGGGCCGGTGGGTTCGATTCCCATGCACTCCCGCCATCCGCCCTCGCGCATGGAGCCACGTTGCGCAGCCTAAGAGACGCCGAGATCCGTCCCTTCGCCTCTGGAGATGAGGCGCAGCTCCTGCGCTCCTTCTCGGAGGCCTTCGCCGCGGTCGACCCTGGCTTCGAGCCCTGGTCCGCGGCGCGCTGGCGCTGGCAGTTCGTAGAGAACCCGGCGGGCGTCCGACTCATGGTCGCCTTCGGGGAAGACGGGCGCGCCCTCGCGCAGTACGCGGGCGTCCCGCAGCGCGCGCTGCTCGAAGGAGAGGAGGTCACCTTCACTCAAGCCGTGGGCTCCTTCTGCCTGCCGGAGGCGCGCTCGCTGGGGCGGACCTCGCTCTTCGTACAGACCGGCCTCGCCTACGCTGAGGAGTACGTCGGCCCAGGCGGTGACGCCTGGACCTGGGGCTACCCCGTCCGCTCTGCGCAGCGCATCGGCGAGCGCTCCCTCGGCTACGAGCGCGTGCGCGAGCAGACCATGCTCGTCGCGCCGCCCGAGCGGGTCGTGGCTACAGCATCGAGCGCGACCGCCATCGAGGTGGGCGAGTTCCCCGAGGAGGTGGACGCGCTCTATGCGCGCCTCGCGCCGCGCCACCCGGCCGTCTGCGAGCGCACCAAGGTCTGGCTCGACTGGCGCTACGCCCGAAATCCAGAGCACCGCTACCGAATCGCCACCGCGACGCGCGACGGCGCGCTCACGGGCTACGCCGTGGTGCGGCCTATGTTCTTCCAAGGAGAGCGACGCCTCGTCGTCTGCGACTGGTGGTGTGAAGAGCCCGCGGAGGGCGCGCTCATGAGCTGGCTGTGTGACGCGGCGCGCGAGGCCGGGGTCAGCGAGCTCGCCGCCTGCTTCCCTCATCAGGCCCAGGAGTTCGGTGCCTGGCAGTCCTCCGGCTTCCACGTGGCACCCACGAGCCTCGTCCTCGCGGGCCGCAGCCACACGCGGCGGGCGCCGCTCTGGTTTGCGCCGCGCTGGTTTACCACCCTGGGTGACAGCGACCTCTGCTGATGACGATGACCCAAGAAGAGCGCTACGTGTTCCGAGAGCTCCGCGCCGAGGACCTCGGCTCGTGGCTGGAGACGCGCCGCCTGTGCTTCCCGGAGGACGCGGTGATGGACGAGGAGGGCTTCCACCGCACGCACACCCTGAACCCCGCGGGCGGGCGCGTCCTCGTCGGGGTCCAAGGTGAGGAGGTCGTCTCCTCCTACGTCGCCCAGCCGATGCGCGCGCGCCTCGGCACAGAGGACGTCTACTTCTGTCACGTCGTCGACTCGATGGTGCACCCCGAACACCGAAAGGGCCTCAAGAACCCGGGCCTCTTCGTGCGCACCGCCCAAGCCTTCTTCGATCGCTTCGGCGACATGGACGCCGTGCACTACGGCTGGCCGGTGGAGCGTGCTCAGCGCGTCGGCCGCCGCTTCCTCGAGTACAAGGTCGTGCGCGAAGAGCTGGCGCTCGTGCGCGACTTGAGCGGGAGCTCGGGCGAGTCTGCCGAGGGAGTCATCGAGCTCACCGAGGCGGGGCCTGAGGTCTTCGCGCTCTGGGAGCGCTGCGCCGAGCGCTGGGAGGCCTCGGCTGTCAGGGACGCCGACTACCTGCGCTGGCGCTTCCTCGAGCACCCGCGCAAGCGCTACGCGGTCCTCGCCGCGCCGGCCGCGGACGGCTCCCTCGCGGGGCTCTGCGTCGTGGGAGAAGATGAGCTGCACGTCGAGGGCGCGCGCCCCCTCGTGGACTGGCTCGTGCCCGCGGGCGAGGGAGACGTGGCAGCGCGGCTGGAGGCGGCGGCCCCCCCGCGGGGCCGGGGCCCCCGCCGGGCCCCCCCCCGCGCCCCCCCCCCCCCCCCGCGCGCGGCCGGGCGCGGCGTGCAAGGGCCCGGCGGGCGCGGAGAGC
>JAKVCE010000152.1 GCA_022447405.1 Planctomycetota bacterium
GTCTCCCTTCCTCGCGATCGCTGGCGTCGTGCTCGGGTTCATGAGCATGAAGTCCGCCAAGAAGGGTCTCGCGATCACGGGCATCATCACCTCTGCGATCTCACTGGTCTTGGCGCTCCTAGCAGCCTTAGGGCTCGCCTTCCTCGTCAGCGAAATGGAAGAGCAAGGCGTCACCTGGGACGAGATGATCGAAGAGGCCGAGCAGCAAGCAGAAGAAGCCGAGGGGCGCTAAGCGCGCCCTGAGCCCAGGATCGCGTCGGCGAAGACCTCCGCCGCTGCTGGGTGATGCTGAAAGAAGAGCATCGGTTCGATGACCTCCAGCTCGTTGACGAGGGGCGCTCCCTCGTCATCGAACAAGAAGTCGACGCGCGCGTAGAGCGGCGACCCCTCCCCAGGGGCGACGCTGAGCGCGCGCTGTGAGATCAAGACGAGCGCGGGGTCCGTCTCGATGAGGTGGTCCCGCCCGCCGTGCGCGTCCTGGACGCGGTAGTCCCCCGGCACCGCGAGCTTCTGAACGGAGTGCGTCGGCTCGCCCTCGATGAGCATCACCGAGACCTCGCCCTCTGTCTCCACCCGCGAGAGGTAGGGCTGCAGCATCATCGCCTGAGCTTTGAGGCGCTCGTTCAAGAACGCCTCCGCATCACGGACGCTCGCATCGCCATCGCGGAGCCTGAAGGTGTCGCTCGCCACCGCGCCCACGAGCGGCTTGATGAGCCCGGAGCTCCAGCTGCGCTCGCTCATCACGGCCGCCAGGTCCGCCGTCTCGCCGCGCTCGAACCAAGCCGTCGGCGCCACCGGCACGCCCGCCGCGCCCAGGTCCTTGAGGTAAGACTTCTCGCTGTTCCAGCGGAGGACCTCCACGGAGTTGTGGAGCCGCGTGAGCGACGCCACCCGCGCAGCCCACGCCAGGAAGCGCTCCCGCTTGCGGTGATAGGTCCAGGTGGTGCGCACGACGACCACGTCATAGGAGGCCCAGTCCACCCCCTCGTCCTCCCAGTCCGGGCGCTCGAAGTGCGCACCGCGGGCCTCGAGGGCCTCCCAGAGGGGGCGCTCGGTGAGCACGCCCTCGTGCTGCTCGGGGCAGTCAGCGAGGGCGATCTTCATGGGTCTCATAGGCATGGCAGCAGTCCAGCTGTCTCCCGCTATCATGGCGACTCGGAGTTCCACCTTGGAAGCCTCTTACGCACTCTCCCTCCTCCTCGCCATGGCGCCCGCCGGGGATCCCCCGCTGAGCTTCGACCGGGACGTACGTCCCATCCTCTCGGACAACTGCTTCGAGTGCCACGGGCCCGACACGAACAAGCGCGAGGCCAGGCTCCGCCTCGACCGCGAAGAGGGCCTCTTCCGCGAGCGCGGCGGGGTCCGCGTCATCGCTCCGGGAGACCCCACGGAGAGCGAGCTCTTCCTGCGCATTACGGAGGAGGACGCGGACTTCCGGATGCCCCCGGCTGAGTTCCGCCACCGCCTAGAGGACAGAGAGATCGAGACCATCAGGCGCTGGATCTCCGAGGGCGCGGAGTACGAGGCGCACTGGGCCTGGAGCCAGCCGACCCGCCCGACGCCGCCTGCCGTCCGTGACGAGGCCTGGATCAAGAGCCCCATCGACCGCTTCGTCCTCGCCCGCCTCGAGGCTGAGGGCGTCACCCCCTCGCTGCCCGCGGACGCACGCACCCTCGCCCGCAGGCTCTCTGTCGACATCACCGGACTGCCTGCTCACCACGAAGACGTCCTGCGTGTAGAGCGCGGTCAGCTCGACGAGGCCGCCTATATTGACGCGCTGCTCGATTCGCCGCACTACGGAGAGCGCATGGCCCAGCACTGGCTGGACCTCGTGCGCTACGCCGACACCGTCGGCTACCACGGCGACCAGGAGTGGCGCATGTGGCCCTACCGCGACTACGTCATCCGCTCCTTCAACGAGAACAAGCCCTTCGACGAGTTCACCCTCGAGCAGCTCGGCGGCGACCTCTTCGAGGAGCCGACGATGTCTGACAAGGTGGCTGCGGGCTACAACCGCCTGAACATGGTCACCTTCGAGGGCGGCTCCCAGCCGAAGGAGTACCTCCTGAAGTACGCGGCCGACCGCGTGCGAAACTTCTCCACCGTCTGGCTCGGCTCGACCGTGGGCTGCGCCGAGTGCCACGACCACAAGTTTGACCCCTACGCGACGAAGGACTTCTACCGCCTCTCCGCCTTCTTCGCAGACATCGAGGAGGTCGGCGTCTTCACGCGCTTCCAGGACGGCGTCGTCCCCCCGCAGATGCGGGTCATGTCTCCCGAGCAAGAGGCTGAGCTCGCCGCCCTCGCCGAGGAGGTGGAGCGGCTGCAGATTGAGCTCGACCGAGACGATCCGGCGCTCGCCCTTGAGCAGTCCACGTGGGAGGAGGGCGCACGAGCCGAGGCGACGGACGGCCTGCGCGCACCCGTCGCCTGGGTCGATGACGCCCAGTCCAACGGCGGCAAGACCGAGGGCGCGTGGACCTTCGTGAGCGCCTCCGACGGCGCCCCCGTGCGCTCCGGAGAGCGCTCCCGCAAGCAGACCGGCGCAGGGATCGTCCAGCACTTCTTCCACCTGTCTGAGCGGCGCGTCTCCCTCACAGAGGGCGACCGCCTCTACGCGTGGGTCCACCTCGACCCAGAGAACCCACCCAAGCAGGTCATGCTCCAGTTCCACGTCGACGGGACCTGGGAGCACCGCGCGGTCTGGGGCGAGGACAAGATCAGCTTCGGCGGCGTCGGCACCGACCGCGACGCCCACCGCCAGATGGGCGCGCTGCCCGTCACCGGCGAGTGGTTCCGCCTCGAGGTAGACCCTCTCCTGGTCGGGCTCGGCCCCGGACGCACAGTAGACGGGATGGCCTTCACGCAGTTCGAAGGCCTCGCCCACTGGGACGAGGCGGGCGTGGAGACTGAGACCCCCTCCCTCGCCTTCGGGAGCGGCGCGGGCTCTGTCCGCGAGGCCGTTCTCGCGGAGACAGGCTCACGCAGCGAGGAGCAGACCACCCTCCTCCGCGCGCACTTCAGAGAGATCTCGCCGAGCTTGGGCGTGACGCGCAGCGCGCTCGCTCTGGCGGAGAGCGCGAAGACCACCTTCGTGGAGTCCCTGCCTGAGATGCTCGCGACCGTCGCCGTCGAACCTCGCGAGGTGAAGGTCCTCCCGCGCGGGGACTGGATGGATGAGAGCGGTGAGGTCGTGCTCCCCGGCGCCCCCGCCTTCCTCCCGCAGGGCGAGCTCGACGGCGAAGAGCGCGCGGATCGCCTGGACCTCGCGCGCTGGGCCGTCTCTGAGGCCAACCCGCTCGTAGCCCGCGCCCACGCCAACCGGATCTGGAGGCTCCTCTTCGGCGAGGGGATCGCCCGCACCCCAGACGACCTCGGGAACCAAGGCGCGCGCCCCACACACCCCGAGCTCCTCGACTGGCTCAGCATGGAGTTCATCGAGAGCGGCTGGGACACCAAGCACCTCATCCGCACCATCGTCTCCTCCAACACCTACCGCCAGCGCTCCAGCGCCAGGCAGGACATCATCGACCGCGACCCCTACAACGAGCTCCTCGCGAGGCAGGGGCGCTGGCGTCACGACGCCGAGTTCCTCAGGGACGGCGCCCTCGCTGCAAGCGGGCTCTTGGTGCGCGACATCGGGGGCAGGAGCGTGAAGCCTTACCAACCCGCCGGACACTGGCGAGAGCTCAACTTCCCGATGCGCACCTGGAAGCACGGGAGCGGCGGCGAGCTCTATCGCCGCGGGCTCTACACATTCTGGTGCCGCACCTTCCTCCACCCCGCCATGGACGCCTTCGACGCCCCCACCCGCGAAGAGTCCTGCGCTCAACGCAACCGCTCGAACACTCCGCAGCAAGCGCTGGTCCTCCTGAACGACCCAGCCTTCGTGGAGGCCGCGCGCACCCTCGCCGAGGAGCCCGCGCGACCCCTCGCCCACGGGTCGGACGAAGAGGGCGTGCATCAGCTCTGGCAGCGCGTCCTCGCGCGCCCCGCGAGCGACGTGGAGCTCCAGGAGGCCATCTCCCTCCTCAGTGATGAGCGCGCGCGCTTCTCAGCCGACGCCGACGCCGCGAGCGCCCTGCTCTCGAAGGGCGAGCGCCCCCTCCCCGAAGACCTCCCCGCCGACGAGCTCGCCGCCTGGACCCAGGTCGCGCGGCTCGTCCTCAACCTCCACGAGACCGTGACGAGGAGCTGATGACGGACTCCACCAAGATCACACGCCGGGGCTTCTTCGGCCAAGCGGGCGCAGGCGTCCTCACGGGCGCGCTCTCCTCGCTCATGGGGCGCGAGGCCGCCGCCGCGGGTGGGACCCTCGGCTCCCCCCACCACGCTCCGCGGGCGCGTCGCGTGATCCACCTCTGCATGGCAGGCGGCCCGACACACCTCGAGACCCTCGACTACAAGCCGGAGCTCGCGCGCATGCACGGCGAGCCCATGCCCGAGTCCTTCACCAAGGGCCAGCAGATCGCCCAGCTCCAGGGCGCGACGCTCAAGTGCTTCGGACCCCAGCACCCCTTCGCCTACTACGGAGACTCCGGCCAGCACATCTGCACCCTCTTCCCGAAGATCGGCGGGCACGCGGACAAGCTCTGCATCGTGCGCTCGATGCACACCGACGACATCAACCACGACCCCGCGCACACGATGATGAACACGGGCTCAGGCCTCTCGGGCAGGCCGAGCATGGGCTCGTGGGCGACCTGGGGCCTGGGCGTCGAGACCGAGGACCTGCCGGGCTATGTCGTCCTGACGTCCGTCGGCAAGGGCGGCCAGAGCCAGCCCATCGCCGCGCGGCAGTGGAGCGCCGGCTTCCTGCCGGGTCGACACCAGGGCGTCCACCTGAAGAGCCAAGGGGAGCCGGTGCACTACGTCTCTAGCCCAGACGCGGGCGCCCTCGACGGGCAGCGTCGCCTCGTCGACGCGGTGCAGCGCTTGAACGCCAACGAGCACCAGCGCGACCCCGACCCGGAGATCGAGACCCGCCTCGCCCAGTACGAGCTCGCCTACCGCATGCAGACGAGCGTCCCTGAGCTCGTCGACCTCTCCGATGAGACGGAGGAGACCTTCGAGCTCTACGGCACCCGCGGCGGCGACGGGACCTACGCCGCGAACTGCCTCTTGGCGCGACGCCTCGCAGAGCGCGGCGTGCGCTTCATCCAGCTCTACCACCGCGGCTGGGACCACCACGGCGGCGTGAAGCGCAGCATGGAGATCACCGCGAAGGAGGTGGACCAGGCCACGGGCGCGCTGCTCACGGACCTCGACCGTCGCGGGATGCTCGAGGACACGCTCATCCTCTGGGGCGGCGAGTTCGGTCGCACACCCATGGGCCAAGGCGACGGTCGCGACCACCACATCAAGGGCTTCTCCTGCTGGATGGCGGGCGGCGGCATCCAAGGCGGCGTCTCCTACGGAGAGACCGATGAGCTCGGCTACGCGGCGGTCAAGGACGTCGTGCACGTGCACGACCTGCACGCGACGATGCTGCACCTCCTCGGCGTCGACCATGAGCGCCTGACCTTCCGCTTCCAAGGCCGAGACTATCGACTGACAGATGTCAGCGGCCGAGTGATGCGCGACTGGCTCGCCTAGTCGCTGAAGATCTCGCCCATCCGCTCCATGCGGTAATCGAAGATCCGCCGCACATCGGGGCCGACGAGCATGCGCTCGACGAGACCCTCAAAGAGCGGACCGCCAGGCACGGCGTAGCGGACGATGTCGCCAACGCGCACGCCCTCTCCTGTCTCTTCGAAGGTGTGGGTGTGGTGCCACATCCGATACGGCCCCTTCACCTGCTCGTCGACGAAGGAGCGCG
>JAKVCE010000153.1 GCA_022447405.1 Planctomycetota bacterium
AGAGATCGTTTGAGCGAAGGACAGGCCGAGGGGAGCCTGAACAAGGAGGATGAGCGAATAGAGGAATGAGCGCATATGACGACAATACAACACACCCCCCGGGCTGAAGTTTCCCTCCGCGGGAGAAAACGGGATCACTGATGCGCTGCTCGGCGCCTCTAAGAGACGCTGCGCTGAATCGCCTGACCAGCCAGTGCGCCAGGCCGGCCGCTGACGCCGCCGCCGGGGTGGATGCCGGCGGAGCCGCAGAAGAGGCCTTGGATCGAGGTGGCGTAGCGCGAGAGCGCCATGGCGGGGCGCATGGGGCCGAGCTGGTCTAGGGCGAGTTCGCCGTGCATCTCGTGGCCGCCTTCGAGGCCGTAGACCTCGGCGATGTCGGCGGGCGTGAGGGTCTCGGTGGCCGTGGCGATGGCGCGGATGTTCGGTACATAGCGCTCGAGGCCGGCGAGGGCGAGCTCGGTGAGCTCGGCGCGGCGCTCGTCCGTCCAGCCCCCCTCCAGCTCGATCGTGGCGCAGCGGATGAGGACGCTGGCGGCTCCATCCGACTGGCGCACGTCGAGGGGCACGACGGTCGGCATGCGGCGGTGCTTCACGGCGTCGAAGGCGCGCTCCATGTCGAGGGGGTCCTCGCAGAGGAAGGCGCGCTCCGGCTTGAGGCCGGGGCGGCAGGCGTAGTCGATGGGCTCGGTCAGCGAAAGGGAGACCTTCGCGAGCGTGCCGCGCAGGCGCACCTTCTGGATGTGGTTCTCCGTGGAGATCGGGAGCGCATCGGGAGAGACCAGCTCCAAGAGGGTCTTGCGCGGGCCGACGCAGGAGAGCACGAGGTCGGCGTCTAGAGTGCTCCCGTCAGCGCAGTCGACGCCCTTCGCGGCGCCGCTCTCCACACGGATCTTCGTGACCTCGGCGTTCGGCTTGAGCTCTACGCCCGCCTTCTCGCAGCAAGCGAGGAGCGCCTTGACGAGGGCTGCGGGCCCGCCGACGACCTCCTTCCCGACCTGCGCCTCGTGGAGGAGCAAGGTCGCTGTCGAGGTGGGCGAGCGCGTGCCCATCCAGGTCCCGTGCAAGGCCGGAGCGGCGAGGGCGCACTTCAGGAGCGGGCTCTCGAACCACTCGCTCAGGTAGTCGTCCACGCAGGAGGGGCCGACACGCAGGAGCTCGTGGATGGTCTTCTTGCCCAAGCGGCGGAAGGAGGCGCCGGCCATGAGCAGCGGCATCTTCTCGGCGCTCGATCGCACGTCCAAGGTGGCGTTGTTGAGCTGGCCCTTCGCGAAGGGCAGCACCTTCGCCAGCCAGGCGCGCCAGCGAGCGTAGGCCTCGGCGTCCTCGCCGAGCTCTGATGCCGCCTGCGCGGGATCGCGGTGGAGCAGGAGGCCCTCGCCCTCCCCGGAGGGGACGAAGACCGGCGCTGGATCGAGGAGCTCGAGGCCGTGGTACTTGAGCTCGAGCGAGCGGATCACGTCAGCAGAGAGGGTCTCCGTGTCGTGCAAGAGGCCGCCGTCTGCGACGCCGCCGAAGCGATCGCGGCGCTCCAAGACCGTCACCTTGTTACCGGCCTTCGCGAGGGTCGCGGCTGCGACGAGGCCGTTGTGGCCCCCACCGATGACGACGACCCTCATCAGACCGCCCCCAGTCGAAGCATCTCTTGAACGGCCATCGCGCCAGGTGAGCCCATGATCCCGCCGCCCGGGTGCGCCCCAGAGGAGCCCAGCCAGAGGCCGCGCACAGGCGTCTTGTAGCGCGCCCAGCCAGCCGTCGGGCGCTGGAAGAGGAGCTGCTCGAGGCCCAGCTCGCCGTGGAAGATGTTGCCCTCGGTGATCCCGATCTCCTCCTGGATGTCCCAGGGCGAGAGGACCTGACGATGGAGGATGTCCTCCTTCAAGGTCGGCATGTACTCAGCCAGGGTGTCCACCACCGCGTCGCCGAAGGCCTCGCGGTGCTCGGGCCAGGTCTCCGGGCCCGTCGCGATGTCATAGGGCGCGTACTGCACGAAGCAGCTCATGACGTGCTTGCCTGGCGGCGCCATCCCAGGGTCCAAGACCGAGGGGAAGACGACGTTGATGAAGGGGCGCGAGCTAAAGGTCCCGTACTTGGCCTCGTCGTAAGCCGTCTCGAGGTAGTCCGTAGAGGGCGCGATCGCCACGTCCCCCATCACGTGCGGACCGATGCCGGGGCGATGCTTGAACTCAGGGAAGCGGTCGAGGGCGAGGTTCACCTTGCCCGAGCTGCCGCGGTCCTTGTAGCGCTTGAGGCTCGTCGCGAAGTCCGTCGGGAGGTGCTCCTCACCCACGAAGCGCAAGAAGGTCAGCGAGGGATCGCAGCCGCTCACGACCGTCCGCGAGGCGATCTCGTCTCCGTTCTCCAAGATGACGCCCGTCGCCTCGCCGTGCGCGATGCGCACCTTGGCGATCGGCGCCTCGCAGCGGATCTCCGCGCCGAAGGAGCGCGCCGAAGAGGCGATGGCCTCGCTCACCGCGCCCGTGCCACCGATCGGGAAGCCCCACGCGCGGGAGCTGCCGTCGATCTCGCCCATGTAGTGGTGCAAGAGCACATAGGCCGTGCCCGGCGAGTTCACGCCCAGCATGGTCCCGATGATCCCTGAGCAGGACATCGGGGCGATGAGCTGGTCCGACTCGAAGAACTCGCGCAGGAAGTCCACGCCGCCCATCGTCGTCAGCTTGAACTGCAGCGCCGCGAGGTCGTCCCCGAGCTCCTTGAAGCGGTCACCCGCCTTCTTGAGCTGCCAGAGGTCGCTGGGCGAGAGTGAGGTCGGGTCCGGTGCGACCTCATCGATGAAGGGCTTGGCGAAGCGCGCGAGCTTGCCCATGAGCTTGCCGAACTCAGGGTAGTTGTCGGCGTCCTTGCGGGAGAGGCGCTGGATCTCGCGGCGGTTCTTGTCCGGGTCCGCCCAGCGGCAGAGCCCCGCGTCATCAGGCTGGGGCGTGTAGGAGCACTCGAGCGGCACGAGCCGGAGGCCGTGCTGGGTGAGGTTCAGGTCCCGGATGATCCACGGGCGCAGGAGGCTCACGACGTAAGAGCAGACCGAGTACTTGAAGCCCGGGTACTTCTCCTCGGTCACGGCGGCGCCGCCGACGAGGTGGCGGCGCTCCAGGACGAGCACCTTCTTCCCGGCGCGCGCGAGGTACGCGGCGGCGGTCAGGCCGTTGTGGCCCCCGCCGACGACGATCGCGTCATAGGGGTTCTGACTGGAGCCGAGCGCGGCCATCAGGCGCCCTCCTTGGGCTGGGCGTTGGGCGTGAAGGTCTTGCGCTCCGGATCAAAGAAGGGGCGCTTCACCACCGTCGCCGTCACCGTGCGGCGCTCGAACTCCACCGTGTACTCCACCTTGAGCTTCGTGCCGACCTTGGCGTGTTGGGCGTAGACCTGCCCGAGGGCGAGGTACTTCTTCAAGGTCGGCGACCAGGTGCTGGAGGTCACCTGCCCCACCTGACTGCGGCCGCTGCTGTAGACAGGGACCGCGCTCCGGCACGCGACCGGCGCCAGGTGCGGCGGGAGGTTGTACTGATCATAGAGCTCTTCGAGCTCAGCCCAGTCGAGCTCCAGTCCGACGAGGCCCCACTTCGGGCCGACCTCGCGCTCGCGCAAGAGCGCGTCGCGGCCGATCCAGCCCTCGCGGTCGAGGTTCACCGTCCAACCGAGCCCCGCCTCCTCCGGCGTCGACTTGCGCGCCTCGATGAGGCAGCGCTGGGCGCAGATGTAGTCGATGCCCTGCAGGACGAAGCCCGCCTCGATGCGCGAGACATCCAAGGCGTCGAGGCCGATGGGCTCCATGTTGTAAGGCTTCCCCGCCTCAAGCAGCGCGTCGTAGACGCGCTCCGCATCAGCGTTGTGCATCCAGAGCTCATAGCCGAGGTCGCCCGTGTAGCCGGTGCGCGTGATGCGGCCGTCCGCGCCCGCGATCTTCCCCGCCGCGGTCCCGAAGAAGCGCATCGAGTCGAGGTCGCAGTCCGTGAGCTCTCGCAGGATGTCCCGGGAGCAGGGCCCCTGCAGCGCGAGGGCGCTGATGCGGTCGGTGGAGTCTTCAATCTCCACGTCCATCCCGCGTGAGTGACGCGAGTACCAACCCAGCCAAGGCTCAGAGGAGGTCACGCGGAAGGCGTCCTCCCCGAGGTAGGTGATCGTACCGTCGTCGAGGACCTTGCCGTCCCCGTCACACATGCAGCCATAGACGACGCGCCCTGGCTTCAGCTTGGTGATGTCACGCGTCCAAACACGCGAGAGGAAGCTCGCCGCGTCAGGCCCGGTCACGTCGTACTTGTAGAGCGGCGTGACGTCCAGGAGGCCCGCAGACTGGCGGATCGCGAAGTACTCCCGCTCGGAGTGAGCGTCGAAGTTGCAGGCGGCGGCGTAGCCAGCCCACTCCTTCCACGCCATGCTCTCCATGAGGGCTGAGGTGCGTGAGTGGAACGGGGTCGTGCGGGGCATAGAACCCGGATGCTAGAGCAGCGGGGAGGCCCCTTCCACACCGAAGGAGGCAGTTTCCCAGCCTATCTTCAGGCCCCGACAGACCTCGAAAAGACTCAGGCAGAGCGGGTCTTTGAGCGCCACCCAGCCGCGAGCCAGCCGGGGACTGCACAGATCGCTGAGGCGGCCACGACACACGGTGCAGGAGGGAGGTCTATACGGAACGCCGCGAAGAGGCCCAACAGGGCTCCCAGCCCACCGAGCCCGGCAGACTTCCAGAGGAGCCCGCGCATGCTGCGCGCGAAGGGCCGCGCACCCATCGGCGGCAAGACCAGCAAGCCGAAGAGCATCATGGGGCCGACGCTCATGGTCCCGACTGAGACCGACAAGCCTGTGACGATCACGAACATGAGCTCGATACGTCTGACCGGACGCCCGAGCACCTGCGCCGTCTCCGGGTCCACGCTCGCCAGGAGGAGGTCCTGGTGCCACCAGACCAACACACCGAGGCCGCCAAGGAGCACCACGGCCAATGTCTCAAACTCGTGGCGGCCCACGACGAGGGACTCGCCGGTCAGGATGCCGTGCACAAAGATCTCGCCTAGGGGTGAGCGGTGCGCGCAGAGGATGGTGATGGCGTTAGCGACAGCGAAGGCCCCTGCGACCCGAGCGCCCTCCGTGCCCAGCCGGTCACCCACCATGATCAGGAGGGAGAGTCCCACAAAGGTCCCCAGCGCGGCGAAGCTGAGGTGGTAGTTGAGGGCAGCGTGGGTGTCGGACGCGACCTCCTCGAGAGGGAGGCCTCCAAAGAACCCCTGCATGACGAACCAGGGGAGGACGAGGAAACCCAAGGCGACCCCGCTCGCAGCGAACTGGGGCAGCGCGAGCCCGTGGAAGCTTGTCCTACGCACAAAGAGCCACGCGCCGACCACGGGCAGGGTCGTCCCTGCGACCAAGATCGCGAGGATCGACCAGTGGAAGAACTCCCAAGCTTCAGAGAAGCTCACAGCGCGTCCTCCACTCGGGGGTCTGTCCACCTTCGACCGAGCAAGGGAGCAGGGTCAAAGTCACCTGCGTCCATCACCTCGACGGAGCCATCTGAGACCCACCAGACAGAGTCCACGTGATCGGCCAATTGTTCGTAGTGGTGGGTCACGGTGAGAGCAGCCAGCCCACGCTCTCTCGTGAGCTCGTCGACTTGCTGGAAGATCACCTTGGCCGCGCCCATGTCGACGCCGCTCGTGGGCTCGTCCAAGAGGAGCACCTCTGGGTCCGAGAGGAGTGCACGCGCGAGGAGCGCGCGCTGACGCTGCCCACCGGAAAGTTCGTGGGGG
>JAKVCE010000154.1:0-3511 GCA_022447405.1 Planctomycetota bacterium
CTCAGGAGTCGCCGCGCTGCTCGAGCTCGCGCGCGTCATCACGGCCCAGGGGCCGCGCCCCATGACCTACCGCTTCCTCTTCGTGGACGGCGAGGAGGCCATGCGCCAGACCTGGGTCGACCCAGACAACACCTACGGCTCACGTCACCACGTGGAGCAGATCGCTAAGCGCGGAGAGAACCTGCGCGTGCGCGCCTGCGTCCTCTTGGACATGGTCGGCGACATCGACCTCCAGCTCACCCGAGACACCTTCTCCCACGCTGACCTCCTCGAGATCTTCTTCGAGGCTGCCCGCCAAGACGGGCTCGGTGAGCACGTGGACGGACCCCCGATCCCGATCAAGGACGACCACCTCCCCTTCCAACGCATCCGGATCCCGGCCTGTGACCTGATCGACTTCAGCTACGGCGAAGACAACGAGTACTGGCACAGGCCCTCCGACCTGCCGAAGAACTGCTCCAAGGAGAGCCTCGGGGTGATCGGTCGTGTAGTGCTGCTCGGGCTGCCCGTGGTGGAGCAGCGCTTCAAGAGCCGCTAGTCGGCCTCGCCTGCAGGAGAGACCTCGCTTTGAGGCTCCTCTTCAGGCGTGGGCTCAGCTTCGGTCTCATCCTCTGCCGGCGCAGACGGCTGCAGCTCGACAACCGGCTCCCCGGTCTCTGCGTCGAGGGAGGCCGCTAGGGGCTCGCCCGTCTCCGCGTCCACCGGCTCCGCTCCGAGGACCGCGCGCTCAACCGGATCCTCCGCTTCGAGCTCAACAGGAGCCTCTGGCCGCGGGATCTCGAAGTCGCCCGCGCGCTCCTCGTCGTAGTCCTTGAGCCTCGGGACCTCCGGGACCGGGGGCGGCTCCTCGATGCGAGGGAGCTCCTTCGCCGGGACGGCCTGCACCATGTCGGGGACGAAGTCGTCCACGTCAGAGAAGTCCACCTCCACCTGCCTGGAGACACCCTTGGTCTGCATGGTGACACCATAGAGGCGCTGCGCGTGCGCCATCGTGCCCTTGTTGTGGGTCACGACAACGAACTGCGTCCCGCCGCGGAAGGTGTCGAGCATCGCGAGGAAGCGCTGCACGTTGGCGTCATCGAGGGCCGCGTCGACCTCATCGAGGATGCAGAACGGGCTGGGCCGTGACTCGAAGACGCTGAAGAGCAGGGCGAGGGCCGTCATGGTCCGCTGACCACCTGAGAGCAGGCCGATCGGGAGCATCTCGCGTCCGGGAGGCCGCGCGACGATCTCCACGCCAGCGTCGAGGACCTCTTCGCCCTCCGCCAAGCGCACGTCCGCTTTTCCTCCGCCAAACATCTGACGGAAGATGCGCTGGAAGTTCTCGCGGACCTCGTTGAAGGTGTCGAGGAAGAGACGCTCCGACTCCGTCTCGATGCGCGCGATGGTGTCGACGAGCATCTTCCGCCCTTGGACGAGGTCTGAGACTTGGCCCTTCAGGAAGTTGAGCCTGTCCGCGACTCCGTCGAGCTCGTCAAGAGCCTCGGTGTTCACCGGCCCAATGCGATCTAGGGTGCGCTTCAGGTCGCGGACCTCTCGCTCGAGCTCCTTCATCGCCTTCGGGACGCCGGTGAGGCCTTCGACCTCCTGGTAGCCCATAGAGAGGTCGCCCGCGTCGAGCTCCAGCTCCTCCGCGGCGCGCTCGAGGACCTCTGCGCGCGCGAGCTCGTGGCGCTGCTCTTCCAAACGCAGCTCACCGATCGCGAGGGTCGCGGTCTCCATGTCGCTGACCGCGGTGTCTCTGCCTTCCCTGAGGCTGTCGAGGTCACCCCGCGCCGCCTTGTTCCGGTGACGGAGCTCCTCAAGGAGCGAGTCTGCATCGGCGCGCTGCGCCAAGAGCTTCGCGGAGTCCTCAGCGATCTTCTCCGCCTCCTCCGTGGAGGACTTAGCGATGCCCTTGTGCTCCGTGGACTGCTCGGAGACCCGGGTCTGCTCGCCCACGTAGTCATCGATCAAGCGCTCCAGGTCCCCTGCCCGACGCTCGATCCCCGCCGAGGCCTCAGCCAAGCGGGTACGCTCGACCTCTACGGCGCCCTGGGTGCGCGCGCGCTTGTCGCGCTCTTCCTCCAGCGTCCTGCGCCGATCCTCGAACTGTTGGAGCTTCTGGTTCTCACGCTCGAAGGCCTCCTCGGTAGAGCGCAAGGCCTCCTCCGATGAGCGGATCCCTCCCTCCAGGCCCGAGGCTTCGCCCGCGACCTGCTGGTGCTCACGCTCGGCGTGCTCCAAGCCTGCGGCGGCGTCCTCCACGCGGGAGGCGGCGGACTGCTCCTTCGCCATCGCCTCGGCGCACTCCTCTCGCGCAGCCTCGAGCTCCTCGGTGGTCTCCCCCGCGGCCCGCTGCACGGCGCCCCGTCGATCTCTCAGGCTCTGGATGTCTCCGTCGAGCGCCTCGAGCTCGGCCTCGAGCTCCGTGATCTCGTTCTTGAGCTCCTCGATCCGGGCCCGCCGGCCAGCGAGGCCCTGCGTGAGGCGGCGCTCTCCCGCGACGATCCCGCGCGCGTCGACGAGCTCGCCCGCGGGGGTCACGCAGCGCCACTCGCCCTCTCTGGCCAAGACGCCGAGGCCAGCCTCCACGCTCTCGACGATGAGCACGTCACCGAAGAGGGCGCCGGCGAGCGCCTCATAACCGGGCTCTACCCGCACGCGATCCATGAGCGCGCCCAAGGTGCCCAGGCGGAGAGCCGCAGCTGCGACCTCTGGGCGCGAACCTGCGGCGCCGATCCCGCTCGCGAGCGACATTGCACAGGTCCCCTCCTCTTCACTGCGGAGCCACTCGACGACCTTCAAGGCTGTGTCTGTGCTCTCTACGAGGAGGGCGCGCGCGCGGTCTCCGAGGACCGCGTCCAAGGCGCGGGCGTGCTCTGTATCGGTCTGCAATCGATCTGCGACGAGGCCCTTCAGCTCATGACTAGAGATGGGGCCTGCGCCCGCCTCAACGGCCGCCGCGAGGACGCCCTCCTTCATGCCCTCGAGCTCCTCCTCACGGTCCGCGAGGGAGTCCGCGCGGCTCTGGGCGGCAGCGCGCTCGACCTCGAGCTCAGCGCGGCGCTGAGAGGCGGCCTCCGTGTTCTCCATGAGCTCGGAGAGCTCAGCCTCGATCCTGGAGCCGGCCTCCTCGGCCTGTCGTTGACGCTCCTTCGATGCCACCGCGGAGGCCTGCGAGCGCTCCAGCTCCTGCCTCGCTGTGTGCGCCGCCTCACGAGCCTCTTCGAGGCGAGCATCAGCCCGCGCCACGCGCTCGCCGATGCCCTCGAGAGCTTTGCGCTGGTGCCCGAGGGTGTTCTGCGCCTCAGTCCTCGCGTGTAGGGCCTCGAGGACGACTGAGTTCTGCTCCTCTGCGTCCGAGCGGGCCTCGCGATATCTACGGGTCGCGTCTCGCGAGCCGTCGTGCTCTTCACGCACCTTGGCCTCGATGACGGCGAGCTCTGTCATGAGCTCCGCGCGCTCTGCGCCGAGAGAGACGAGCTCTTCGCGCCGCCGCTGGATCTCAGACTCGAGCTCGACGGCGCGC
>JAKVCE010000154.1:3521-5738 GCA_022447405.1 Planctomycetota bacterium
CTGCGGAGGCCTCCAGCTCAACCGCGCGCGCGGAGAGCTGTCGCCTGCGCTCATCCATCTCGCGGCCGTCGCCCTCAAGCCTGGAGACCTCTTGCCCCGCGCTCTCAAGCTGAGCGCGCAGCGCCTCCTCCTCACGCTCGCGCAGGCCGACCTCTTGCTCCACCTCCTCACGGCTCGTACGCATCGTCTCGAGCCCCACCTCGCTCTCCTTCATCATGCCGCGGACGTCAGCGAGCTCCGTCGAGAGCTCATGGTGCTGCTGCTCGAGGTGGCGGGTCCGGAGCGTGCGCCACTTGTCTCGCACCTCCACGTAGCGGCGGGCCTTGCCGGCCTGCAGCTTGAGGCTGCGCTCGCGCCCCTCGAGCTCACGTACGACATCCTCCAGCCGCTCCATGTCCTGCTGGACGCGGTTGAGCTTGAGCTCACACTCGTGCTTGCGCTGGCGATAGCGGCTGATACCGGCGGCCTCCTCGAAGATGCGCCGGCGATCGATGGGGTTGGAGGAGAGGACGGCGTCGATCCGGCCCTGCTCGAGGACCGAGTAGCCCCGACTGCCGAGCCCTGTGTCGAAGAGCATCTCGCGGACATCCTTCAGGCGCACCTGCTCGCCGTCGATGAGGTACTCACCCTCGCCGCTCTTGAAGACGCGCCGTGTGATGGCGACCTCTGCGCCCCGTCGCTCGATGGTCCCGCAGGAGTTGTCGAGGATGACGCAGCCCTCCGCGAAGGACATCCCCGCGCGGCTGGTCGAGCCCTTGAAGATGACGTCCGTCATCTCTTTGCCGCGCATGGAGGTGGGGCGCTGCTCGCCGAGGATCCACCGGATCGCGTCGACGACGTTGCTCTTACCGCAGCCGTTGGGACCGACGATCCCTGTCATGGTGTGGTCTCCAAAGTCGAAGACCGTCCGGTCGGCAAAGGACTTGAAGCCCAAGAGCTCGAGTCGTTTCAGGCGCATGCGTGGGGGCGTGGGGATGGGGTCAGGAGAGAGACTCGGGAGCCGGGCTCTCGAGGTCGAAGGGGAGCGCCGCGTCGGGAGCGGCGGCCTTGGGTTGATCCATGCCTAGGGCTGCCTCGCGTCGCAGGCGGCGGCGCTCGTCGCTGAAGGCGCGGAGGAAGTTGAGGTCCACGCGGGAGGAGGGCTCGTGGGGTTCGAGCAGCACGCCAGCGCGGATCGTAGAGAGCAGCTCGGCCAGGGCGAGGGGGCCCCGCTCGAGCAGGCCACCACCGTAGCCAGCAGAGAGGCCCCGGTCCACGACGGCCTCGCCCCCATCTCGTTCAAAGAGGAGGGGCTGCGCGGTCCCCTGCTCTGAGGCCCCGAGCGCGGCGAAGCGCAAGGCAGCCGTCTCCGTGCCGCCCGTGACCATGCAGGTGTCCACCCCGTGCTCCATCCCGAAGCGACGGACCGCCTCAGCGCAGACCCCGAGGAGCCGCGCGCCCTGGGCGGGGCTGACCTCGCCGTCACCCAGGACGGCCAAGCCCTCAGCGAGCCCGACGGGCGCGACGGTGTAGCGCGCGCGCACACGCACGCCCCCCACACGCTGCGGGACGTGGCCGCGCTGCCACTCGGCCAAGGTCGCGAGGCCGCCGAGCGCGTCCGAGAGGAGGTCGCTCAGCGCAGCGAGCATGCTCTCCTCGCGCCAGGGGCCGACCCTACGCGCCAGGCGCGCGAAGTCGAGGGCGACGACGCCGCCAACTGCGATCGCGCCGCTCTCCCGCGCGCGACGGCGACAGACCTCGCCCACCACCTCTTCGGCTTCACCGCTGAAGGTAGGGATGAGCAGGCGCCGCTCGAGGAGGCGCTCCAAGGTGGGCTCGATCTCGGGCGCGTGGGCGGCCGCGCCGTCGAGCTCTTCGAGGTCCGAGTAGAGCCGCGGGGTGAAGAGGTCGATCCCTTCGGAGTCATCAAGGCGGAGGAGCTCCTCGGCGAAGCGGCAGAAGACCGCGGGCGATCGTCGGCCGAGGTTCGCGAGATCTACGCGACGCCCCGAGGCGCGGGCGACAGCGCGGGCGGCGAGGAGCCAGGAGAAGAGCGGACTCGTTGTGTCGGAGCTGCGGGTGCGCGAGAGAGAGGCGAAGATCCCAGCCGCACCCTCGATCACGATGCCGCGGGAGAGGGAGGGCAAGATGCGCGCGACCTCGTCGAGGAGCTGAGAGGGAGCCTTCGTCCCTGCGCCCCCTGGCAAGAGCACATCGGCGGGCACCGCCAGCTCATCG
>JAKVCE010000155.1 GCA_022447405.1 Planctomycetota bacterium
GAGGCGACAGCCGCACTCCGTGGACGCCGTTCGCCGTGGCATCCTCGGTCGCCGGCGCGCAGACCGTGAAGAGAGCCCCGGCAACCGACGAGAGCTCTTTCAGGCCATCCAAGACAACTGGGCCGGCAAGGCCTGGCCCGTCCGACTCCCCAGTGACTCCGAGCTCTTGGAGGTCTCCCAATGAAAATCCTCTTCGTCGCGGCCAAGAAGAACATGGATGACACGGAGCGCGAGCTCTACGAGATGGACCTCATGAACGAGGTCTTGGGCTTCGAGCGCTCGCTCCTCGACCTCGGCCTCCTGACCATCCTCGGTGGCACCCCGGACAAGTACGAGGTCTCTCTCCAAGACGAGTACCTCGCACCCATCGACTACGACGAGCCCTGTGATCTCGTCGCCCTGTCATCGAAGACCTCCTGCTCGGTGCGCGCCTACGCGGTCGCAGACGAGTTCCGCCGCCGCGGCAAGAAGGTCGTCCTCGGCGGCATCCACGCCTCCCTCCTCCCTGACGAGGCCCTCGAGCACGTCGACCACATCGTCCTCGGTGAGGCCGAAGCGACCTGGCCCCAGTTCCTCGAGGACTTCGAGCGAGGTGAAGCGCCTCGCCGCTATGAAGCCCCCGAGTTCCCCGACATGGGGACGATCCCTGACCCGGGCTACGCGAACATCGACCCTGCGCGCTTCCTCTTCCACCAGCTGCAGACCACCCGCGGCTGCCCCTTCAAGTGCCGCTTCTGCTCGGTGCCGGACATCTCAGGCCAAGCCTTCCGCTTCAAGCCTGTCGACCGCGTCGTCGATGAGATCCGGAACATGCCCAGGCGCGGACCGCTCGTGGAGCGCATGAAGGCGCTCTACATGGTGGATGACAACTTCATCAGCCGCACGAAGTACACCCAAGAGCTCCTCGAGACTCTGATCCCGCTCCGCAAGAAGGGAGAGATCCCGGACTGGTCAGCCGAGACGACGCTCAACGTCGCCACCGACGAGAAGCTCCTCGACCTCTTCCAGGAGGCAGGCTGCACCACGCTCATCATCGGCTTTGAGTCCGTCTCGCAGGAGACGCTCAAGTCCATGGAGAAGGGCGTCAACTTCTGCCTCTCCTACCAAGAGGCGACAGAGCGCATACACCAGCGCGGCATCTCCATCGTCGGCAACTTCATCGTCGGCTTCGACACGGACACCCTCTCTGTCTTCAAGGACACGCGAGACTTCGTGTTTGAGAACAACATCCTCTACCCCTTCTTCAGCATCCTCGCCCCGATGCCCGGGACCGAGCTGCACGAGGAGTTCAAGCGCGAGGGCCGCCTCGACCACTTCGACTGGTCGCGCTACGACACGCGTCACGTGATCTACGACCCGAAGAACATGTCACGCGAGCAGCTCATGGACGGCTATGCCTGGCTCTATGAGCAGTGCTACACCTCAGACGCAGGTCTCGCGAACCTGGCGCGCTTCTGGCGCCGCGAGGAGCGCCCTGCCTCCGGGCTCATGGAGCGGCTCTACCTGCGCTGGAAGCTCTCGCGCAGCAAGCTCTTGACCCCGAACGGACGCGCCTTCGCTGATCGCGCCTTCGCCCTCCGCAAGGAGACCGGCAAGGTCGACGTCGCCCAGCTCCTCTACTACCTGGACTCCGGACACTTCGCCGAGTTCCTCCACCGCTACCGCTCGGATCACTACGCCGAGAACTCCGCCATCTTCGAGGCGGGCGGGTCCGATGTGGGCGATGTCCAGATGCAGTGGGAAGACAAGCGCGTGAAGCGCCGCGCCGCGGCGATGGCTGGCTCCTAGAGGAGCGGCTCCTCAGGCTCCAACCAGCGCGCCCCCCCCTCCTCTACGAGCAAGAGCTCCTCCCACTTCACGCCGACGTCTCCGCGCGCGATGTGAGGCTCCACCGACCAGAGCCCGAGCCCCGGACGCGTCTCGCTCCTCGGCGAGTCGTTCCAGAAGGGCCACGCGACGAGCCCGAGGGTGACCCGGTGAAGGAGCGCGCTCCCGAACAGCTGGATCGAGCTGCCGAGCCCTAAGCCGAAGCCCGAGCGCCTCCCAAAGGGCCACATGCCAGCGCCGAAGAGGCGGTGTCCGAGAGCGCCGAAGAGGTACGCCTTCTGGCGGCTCTTGAAGTTCGCGGCCAGAGCGACCTCCTCCACGAGCAGGGTGATCTCTCGCCGTGTCCGGCCCTCGCTCACCCAGGCGGGGATGGACTCTCGCAGCTCCCGCAACACGGCGCGACCCTCCTCGAGCGCGGGGCACTCTCCGAGGCACCCGGTGTAGGTCACATCCACGGGGAGCCCACGCATCAGAGGGGCGACATCCATCAAGACGGGATCACCTGCCGAGAGGGCCTTCGCGCCTGGCATCGCGTCAGCGTGACCCTTCATCCCCTTGAGCGCCGTGCGCTCGCCGAACCAGACCACGGGCTCGTGGAAGAAGCCCGCCGCGCCAGCCTCCACGAGGCGCGCGCGCAAGATCGCGGCGGCCTCTGCCTCCGTGACGCCCTCGACGAGCTCACTCATCACCTCACGCAGCGCGGCCTGCACGACTCGTTGCGCCTCGAGGCGCTCTTTCAAAGCGGCTTCCATCCGAGCGTATAGGTAAGCGAGTGGATCAATCCTTGAGTCTGGTCAGGAGGGCGAGCTGTTCATCACGGGGTGAGGACATGAACTCAGCGAAGTCCGCATAGAACTCCTGCTTGCTCTCCCTCCTCGTGTACTCAGCGAGAGCGGTCTCCCACCCGAGGTCCCTGACGGAGGGATAGAACTCGTCACGCAAGGAGGAGACCCGCTGCGTCTCGGACTCGTGGATCATGAAGGCGACAGCCCAGGCGCCCGCGTCATAGGCGAGCTCTCTGTGGTACCTCGCGATCCGCTGTGGCGCGGTCTCGATCTCCTCCATCTCGTCTATCGAGCGCCCCTTCCGCAGGACCTCCTGCGCGGCCTCCATGCTGTACCCCATGACCTCTTCAATGCCGCGTCTCCCGCTACGCCAAGGCAGCCACGCCTCAGCGAACACGGCGCCGCCCTCCATCATCCACGTAGGTGTCACGGGGAAGGCGCTCTGGAAGACGTGCGTGTACTCGTGAATCCCACGCAGCACGGGATCGGGGACGGGGTCTCGCTCGAAGTACCAGTTGTGGACGTTGATGAAGACGAGCTCAGCCATCGGTGGATCGGTCTCACGCACGTAAGAGAGGTAAGCCTCAGCGTCGCCGCGCTCCATGACATCCAGGAAGCGCTCCCTCGCGTAAGGACGACACTCTTCGATCGTCCGCTCTACAGTCGCTGTCCTGCAGGCGCAGTACTCCTCGAGGAAGGCGCCCTGATCTTCTTCGCTGACTCGCTCTCCGTCCTCGCGTCCCAAGATCCAGACGTGGGTCGGGCCATAGCTGCCCCAGTAAGCGCGCGAGGCCTCGATGCCCTCTTGGACTCGCTCCTTCCAGATGGGGTCGTAACCCTCAAGGGTGTGGTACCGAGGCCCCTCCTCCATGGCGACGAGGGGCTTGAAGTCGACCCAGGGGCTCTCCCCACGCTCACCGCCTAGCTGGACACATGCGCTCTGGAGGGGGAGCGCGAGGAGGGCGCACAGAGCGAACCGGGTGGAGGGCGATGTTCGGCGAACCTGCATAGGACGAGCCTGACCTCAGACGTGGATCGAATCCACGCTCTAGGACCCAAAAATGCACTTTCTAGGCTCAGTCGATTGGGTAATTCACCCCACAGCCACAAATCACAGAGACCACTAGATTGCATAGGAAGCTCCGGGCTGCGAGCCCGCTGCGATTAGATCCCTGAGCCAACAACTCCTATGCATCAATCCAAACTCTCCCTCTTCGCGCTCCTGGCGCTCACCTCCACAGCTAGCGCTGACGTAGAGATCATCGAGCTCACCGCGCACTCCTCCATGACCTTCCGCGCGAGCAGCTGCTGCTCACCGGACCACTTCACCGAGTTCAACGGCCCCAGCCTCCACCACAGCCCCTGCGCCAGCTCAGGCCTCGGCTACGGCGGCGGCGGCGGTGGTGGCGGAGGCGGCGGCGGCTGCACTCAGCCCACCCAACGTCCCGCTTGGTTCTTCGACCTCAGCGATGTCCCCGACGGCGCGAACATCATCACCGCCTTCTTTGAGGGCGAGCGCCTCTCAGGGACCGCGAACAGCAGCCAAGACAACGGCTCGCTGGCCTTCTGCGCGAACTTCGAGAACGTCAGCGAGGCCGTCTGCAGCCACCTCTTCGGCGGCGGTGACTACAGCCAGCTCGTGACCTGGGGTGGCTGGGGAACCTTCAGCCAGCAGATCGATCCGAGCCTCTTGAGCGAGGCCCTTCACTACGAGCAGCTCTCGCTCATGCTCGGGAGCTCCGAGAACGACATGTTCGAGATCGTGAACTCTGGCGCGAACGCACCCCGCCTCGTCCTGAAGCTCGACCTCTCTGAGGCCTGCATCTACGACTCTTTCTGCACAGCGAACGCCAACTCCACTGGCAACGCCACGGGGCTCTACATGATGGGTCACCCCTCTATCGAGGCGAACAACTTCGGACTGATCGCGAACAACCTGCCTGCGAACCAGTTCGGCATCGTCTTCTATGGACAGACCCAGCTGAACGGCGGTCAAGGCATCCCCTTCGGTGAGGGGCTCCGCTGCGTCGGCGGAGAGGCCACCCGCCTCGGCGTCCAGAGCTCTGGCAGCTTCGGTCTCATCGAGACGAGCGTGGACTTCACCCACCCTGCCCACAGCGGCGCGTTCCAAGTGGGGAACCAGATGAGCTTCCAGCTCTGGTACCGCGACCCGAGCGGCGGCCCGAGCGGCTGGAACCTCTCCAACGGCCTCAGCGTGAACTTCTGCGAGTAGCAGCCTGAACAACGAGTGAACCTGAATCCCGGATTCTCTCCAATCCTTCCGGGACTCTTCGCCCTGACCCCTTCATTGTGTGGGGGGTTCAGGGCGACCTCATTTCATGAAGCGCATGGCGAAGAGGTCTGCGTCCACGAGGTGGAAGCGCAATCGGACGACCTCTCCAGCGAGCGCTGAGACATCGCTCGTCCTCCCCCCCTCTCGCCTCCAAGTGACCACGCGGTCGAGCTCGTTTCCGATCTGCTCTACGCAGTCCGCGAGCGCATAGCCCTCGTAAGGCGTCCCATCCTCGCGCTGCAGCTCGACCCGAACACCCCCGGCGGCAGAGGTCGAGAGGTTGAGCTCGAGCCGGTCTCCTTCGAAGGTGAGCGGCCGCGTGGTGACCACACCGCCTGCGCGACCCGCGCGGAGCGACGCCAGCCCGTCGAGGCGCATCGAGTAGCGGTGCAGCGCGGCTGTGGGCTGCGCGTAGTTCTGGTTCACGTACAAGGACATCTCGGCGGGCCCGGTCTGGACGATGTTGAGCGCTGGGTAGTTCGATCGAGAGACCCAGTTCTCAAGGCCTACGCCAGGGCGTATGAAGGCCTCCATGAAGCTCCGGTCGTAAACGCCTCCGCCGCGAGAGGTCATGAGCACCGCGTCCGAGCAATCCCGGAAGTACTTGGGGTTGACGCCCAAGCGCTCAGCGTCTTCGTCGCTGAGCACCTGCCGCCCTGGCATGAAGCGCGCAGCGACGGCGACGTAGATGTGAGGAGCCCGGAAGTAGGCGTGAGTCTGGTTGGTGTAGAGGTGCTCCTCGGGCGTGTCCCCGAAGCTCATGACCTCAGGCGCTGTCCAGTTGAGGAAGTCCACAGAGGTCGTGCGACTCACGGTCCGAAAGCC
>JAKVCE010000156.1 GCA_022447405.1 Planctomycetota bacterium
TGCCTCTGTTCGATGAACCCCATACCTCTTGTTTACCCCGAGGAGGCCCCTAGGGGAAGCCCTTCGGCTTCCCACCACACAGCCTCGGGGCTTCCTATAGGATGTTCTCCGCACCCTCTAAAGCAGGAAACACACCATGATTCTCAGCACGCTCCTCACGATCGCAGCTCCCCTCGCCACCCCCCAGTACGGCCAGGACTACGTCCTCCGGGACACAGAGGACCTCTCCTCTGACGTCATCACGATCCGAGCGGACCCAAGCACGAACTCACCCGTCGGCTTCGCCACGCTCGAAATGACCCGCGTGCAAGAGGGCGAGGGCAACTGGGACCTGCTCCTGATGCGATTGGACGAGCAAAAGAACGTGCTCTGGAAGCGCCAGTTCGGCGGCCCCCACGACGAGTTCAGCCAGAACATCGTCCAGACCCAGGACGCAGGCATCGTCGCCTGCGCCTTCTCTCACTCCACTCCTGGTGGGATGGGCGCGGTCCTCGTCAAGTTTGACTCCGCGGGACACATGCTGTGGACCCGCTGCTACCCCGGCGACCAGTGGCTGGGCTTCGAGACCGGAGTCTCTGTCACAGAGCTCGCGAACGGGAACCTCGTCCTGCTCTCTGGAGTAGACGGGGTAGGCGTCCTCGGCTCTATCGATGGGGTCCAGATCACGACAGACCCGGACGGGAACCCGATCCATCACTGGCGACACGACGCCACCTTGGGCAACAACTTCCCCACACGGATCAGCTACTCGAGCTCGATCTCACGCGGACTCGACACCATCGCGTGCGGGACGATCATCCACGACGCCACCGCGAGCGGCGGATCGCTGGAGGTCAACACCTTCATCCAGCGACTGCCAACGTCGCTGCCTGCGAGCCCGCCCGCTTGGTTCAACGAGTACCAAATCTCCACCTTGCCCGACTGGGCGACGGGGATTGAGTGGGCGGAGGACCAGACCGTGGTCATCTCTGGAGCCCAGGGAGGTTGGTTCTCACCCCCGAGTCAGGGGTTCAGCCTGCGCGTCAAGGACACGGACGGCTTCCCCGTCGGCCCCGCCGTGCGCTACGAAGACCTGGTCCTGACCGATGTCGTCGAGGACATCAACCCGGTCACAGACCCCATCCAGGGGCCGCTCTGCTTCTCCGGTTATCGCATGCGCGAGCCAGACCCCGTCGGGCTCGTCGGCAGTGACGCGGTGCTCATGAAGACGGACTCTCACCTGGCGCCGCTCATCAACTACCTCTACGACCCCACGCCTTGGGGGGTCCTCGCTTCGGTCACCCCCTACTACCAGTCCACGGGCTACCCGCTTGACGGCTACTTCGCGCTGGGGACCTCTCTCTCTGTCGACTACGTCGCCCCCACGCACCAGCACTGGGTCAACACAGACCTGGACCTCAAAGCGGGCTGCCTCGATGCAATCTATGAGCAGCCCTGGAGCTCGTGGGACGTTGACCCTGTCCACGTGCCGTACGGGACCTTCGCGATGGACGGCATGATCGAGATCAACTGGCTCCCCTTCGACCCCGACCTTGAGGTCGTCGACATCTGTGAGGAGGACGACGGCTCGATCACCGCGATCTGCTTCGGTGACGGCACCGGAGAGCAGTGCCCCTGCGGTAACTTCGGCGGCCCCGGCGAGGGCTGCAAAAACTCGACGGGCTTCGGGGCCATCCTCTCTGGGACCGGCACGCCGAGCGTCTCCGCGGACACGCTGGTCCTCTCGATCACCCAAGGGAAGCCCAGCCAGCCGGTGCTCTTCTTCCAGGGGATCAACTTCATCAACGGCGGCCTCGGCACCACCTTCGGTGATGGCCTGCGCTGCTGCGGTGGTAGCGTCATTCGCCTCCAGGTCCGCTTCATGGACGCAGCCGGAGCAGCCGACACGACGGCGACCCTCTCCGTCGCGGGCGCGGTCTCAGCGGGTTCGACCTACTGCAACCAAGCCTGGTACCGAGACCCCTCGGCGGCCGGCGGCTCTCCCTGCTCGACCTTCTTCAACACCTCGAGCGCGCTCGGCGTGACCTGGGCCCCCTGAACCCTCTCACTCTTCTAACGGGAGCTCAGCGAGTATCTCTTCGCAGAGGCGCGTGAGCTCGTGGTCCTCGCCGAGGTTCGCTCGGCAGAGGAGGAGCGAGCGCTCGACCCGCTCCTCAGCGCCCACGGAGCGCTGCACCAAGAGCATGAGCTCAAGGTGCACGCGCGCGTGCAGGGTCGACGGGTGCTCCTCTCCCAAGATGACCTCGAGCTTCTCGAAGGCTCGCTTCAAGAGGAGCCTCCCTTGCGGACAGCTGGAGTTCACGGAGAGCGCGACGCCGAGGTCGACCTGGCACTCCAGGGTGTCGGGGTGGAGCGGGCCGTACACGCCGAGGAAGCCCTCGCGGGACTCCTCGAAGTACTTCGTCGAGGCAGAGTTCCTGCCCTGCCAAGCGAGGACTCGCCCGAGCAGCCAGCTCGTCTTCAAGGTCTCGGGGTGATACGCCCCGAGATACTCCCGCTGATCGAGGAGGAGCTCCCAAGCCAAGGCCTCCGCGTCTTCCAGGCGCCCCTCATCTAGCGCGAGGCTCGCGTAGAGGTGCTTGACCCCGAGCGAGAGCTGGTGATGGTCTCGGTCGAGCCCGAGGAGGTCGCCCTCAAAGAGCTCGAGCTCTTCCTCCAAGCCCTCATGATCTCCGCTCGCGTGCTTGACCTTGAGGAGCGCTAAGCGTGTCCGGAGGACGGAGAGATCTTCAGCCCCCCTCAGCTCCTCCCAGGCAGCCGCAGACTCGCGGAAGAGCGCGCCCGCGCGGTCGAAGAAGCGCAGCTCGAAGGCCGCCTGGCCCTCCGCCTCCAAGCGGTTCGCAGCGGCGGCGCCGTCGCCCAGGCCGCTCACGCCTTGCAGTGGATCAAGGGCCTCGAGGAAGCCGCCGCCGTCTCCGCGTTCAAACTCACCACGCGCCAAGCCCGTGAGAGCGACAGTGATGTTCTGCCGAGTGCCTCGCTGCCTCAGCTCATGCTCGCGTGTCTCATTCAGGTTCTCCTCCAAGCGCTGGACTAGAGCAGCCTGACGCGTCTTCGCGCGGCTCATGAAGTAGACGCCAGTGCAGGCCGAGATCAGGAAGACCAAGATCGACACGACCACGGCTGGGTTGCGCTGCATGAACAGGCGTGACCTCCGCGCTAGCGAGGGCGCCGCAGCGACGACCTCACGCGCGTCGAGGAACCTCTGCAGGTCTCTGGCGAACTCTGCCGCGGACTCATAGCGCTCTTCGCGCTTCTTGCTCATCGCCTTCGTGCAGACGAGGTCCAGCGCCCTCGAGAGGCTCGGGTCCCAGTGACTCGGCGGCTGCACGGTCCCCGTGACGACGCTCGCGACCATCTCGGGGAAGGTCCTCCCTTTGGCTGAGTAGGCCGGTCTCCCCGTGAGGAGCTCGTAGAGGACGCAGCCCAGCGAGTACACATCGGAGCGCGCGTCCGGGCCTTCCTCTGTGGGCGAGAGCTGCTCCGGGCTCATGTAGTTGAGCGTCCCGACGATCTCGCCTGAGCGGGTCACGGTCGCGCCGCCGTCCTCTCCCACCAAGCGCGCCGTACCGAAGTCGATGACCTTGGGCCGCCCCTCTTTATCTACCAGGATGTTCCCCGGCTTCAGGTCTCGGTGGATGACGCCCTGAGCGTGCGCGAAGTCGACCGCCTCACACACCTCGCAGAAGAGCTGCAGGCGCTTGCGGATCGAGAGCTTCTGCTTCTCGACATAGTCCGTGAGGCTGCTCGCGCCTTCGACGTACTCCATCACGTAGTAAGGCAGCTCCCGCTCCTCTGACCCGATGCGCTGGGAGTAGGTGCCGGCTGTGTAGACCCGCGCGATCGCGGGGTGCTCTAGTCGAGCGAGCACCTCGCTCTCCGCCTCGAAGCGCGCGAGCGCGCGCTCGTCCCGCGGCCCGATCAGCAAGGTCTTGATGGCGACCCTGCGTCGCGGGCTGGCCTGGATCCCCTCGTAGACCATCCCCATCCCGCCGGTCGCGATGACGCTCACCGCGCGATACGGACCGATCTGCTCCGGGATCTCGACCACCGAGCTGCGTTTCACCCCGCCTTCGTCGAGGAGCTCCCTCGTCGAGTCCATCTCCCTGTCCGCCTCCAAGAGACCCAACACCTCGTCTCGAGTGACCGGGTCGTCCACGCAGAAGCGCTCCACGAACGCCCGCTGCTGGGAGTCCGGGAGATTCATCGCCGCCTCGAAGAGGCGGCGGACCCTGACGAAGTCAGACGCGTTCACGCGATCTTCCTCTCCTCGAGCTCGCCCGCCTTGAGCCGCTGCTTGAGCCAAGCGCGGGCCATCGCCCAAGCCTACTTGGCCTGGTCTACCGAGATCTCAAGCGAAGCCGCGATCTCCTCATCATTGAGCCCCGCGAAGAAGCGCAGCTCGACCACCGAGGCCAGCTCGCGATCCAATCCGGCGAGCGCCTCGAGAGACTCATCAAGCTGGATGAAGGTCTCTGCGTTCTCATCCGTGATCAGGAGCTCCTCTTCCAGGGGGAGCGCGGTGCGCCCGCCGCCGCGCTTCTTTGTGGAGCGGCTCCGCGCGTGGTCAATCAAGAGGCACCGCATCGCCCGCACCGCTGTGCCCATGAAGTGGGCCTTGTTCTTCCACTGCTTCTCGCCGCCAGACTCCAGCTTGATCCAGGCCTCGTGCACGAGCGCGGTCGGCTGGATGGTCAACGCGCCGTTGGCGCTGGCCATGCAGGAGCGCGCGCGGCGCTGGAGGTCTTGATAGACCATGGAGAAGAGCTCCTCTGAGGAGGCCTTGGAGAAGTCATCGAAGTTGTCGTTCTGAGTCGTGTTCATGCTGCTTGGGATCGTTCACGGCTGAGGAGCCGCGTGTTCTGAGGGATAAATGGGAAGGATCTCCTCTGAGGAGAGGCTGGTGAGGAGGGCCGTTTCAGCCCTCGTTCACCCCGCTTGAACCCGAAACTGGAGAGTTCAATCGAGCCTCTCGAACGGCTCATTATCAGCCAAGCAGGGGGTCAATTCTTGTGGGGTGAATTACCCAATCGCCCGCACCCGCCCCGCACGGGGCGAAGCGGCCTAGCAGCGCCTATCCCAGATGAGGAATAATCTCACGAGGCTCGCTGACCGCGACCCCTCCCCATCCATGACCCCCGCCCTCTCCAAGCTCTCACTGCTCAGCGCGATCGTCGCGCTCTCCGCAGCGCCCGCCTACTCCCAGGTTGACCCTGGCGAGGACGAGCTCAGCTCTCTCTTCGCCTGGTCTGAGGTCGTCCGCAATGACGTCCGCTTCCGCTGGGACCTCAGCACGCGCGGCGTCCACGCGGCTGGCGTGGACAGGACAGGGCTCATGACCGCCTTCGGCGCGGACATCCACAAGGTCTTCTCCTCTCCCGCCGGAGACATCGGGACCTTGCGGCTGCAAGGCTACGCGCTCCGCGCGGACGGCCTGCCCATGACGCCGCCTCTCTTCGACAGCGCGCACGACTGGGAGTGGACCTATCGCTTCTTCGACTTCAACTACACGCGCTACTCCTCCCAAGGGGTCAACCTCAGGGTCGGGCACTTCGAGGTCCCCTACGGACTGGAGCAGACCCAGTCCACGAACGGCACCCTGCGCGACTACTTCAGCAAGACGAACCTCGGCATCAAGGCGGACTGGGGCTTGTCCCTGAACGGAGCGAGCGCCACTCACGAGTACGAGGTCGGCCTCACGCGCGGA
>JAKVCE010000157.1 GCA_022447405.1 Planctomycetota bacterium
TATGCCAAGGGTCCACCCTCAGCCGTCACGATCGCGCACGTTCGCCTAGGATGTCAGCCTCCAAGAGAGGAACGACGCCCGCCGCACCCGAACAGGTCATCCACATGCAGAGCCCCCTCCCCCTCCTCGCCATCGCGCTCGTCTCAGCCATCACCCTCGAGTCCAACACGAGCACCGCGCCCCTCAAGCAAGCCGTCGTCACCGGCGAGGGCTGGCGCGAGCTCACCCTCGCTGACTTCGTGAACGTGAACGGGACCGAGGACACCTGGAAGGACGGTGAAGGCGGCGGGATCATCTGCAGCGGCAAGCCCAACGGAGGCGCGCGCACGAAGACCGAGTTCACGAACTTCGAGATGGTCTGCGAGTGGAAGCACCACGTGTACGCGGGGAACGCCGGCGTCTTCATCTGGTGCCCGGAGTCCGCCTTCACCGACCTGCCCCCTGGTCAGCTCCCGCGGAGCGGCATCGAGATCCAAGTCCTCGACCTCGGCTACGAGGAGAACTGGGAGAAGTCGAAGGGCTCGCCCTCTGGCTGGTTCACGAGCCACGGCGACGTCTTCCCCGTGGGCGGCTCCAAGATGAAGGCCTTCACGCCCGAGATCACCTACGCGCGGCCGGACGGCTCCTCCGCGAAGGTCGGCAATCCAAACAGCAGCCGCAGCTTCCCCACCAAGCGCCTCACCAACCCCGTCGGCGAGTGGAACCACTACTACATCCGCGCCATCAACGGCGAGGTCAGGCTGTGGGTGAACGGCGAAGAGGTGAACGGCGGCAACCAGTGCCAGCCCGCCACCGGCTACATCGCGCTCGAGTCGGAGGGCTCCCTCATGGAGTACCGCAACCTCCGCATCCGCGAGCTGCCCTAGCGCGAAAATGAAGACGCCCGAGCCAGCGGCCCGGGCGTCGTACTCGATGGCGTGATCGCTCACGCCGCTGCGGCGAGGAGCGTCAGTTCAGCTCAACTGGCTTGTAGCCGCCCTTCCCTCGGAAGTGGAAGATCAGCCCGAGGTAGGCCAAGAGCATCAGGAGCGGCAGGATGACGACCTTGCGGAGCGCCGTCGCCTTGCCCTCGATCTGGGCTTGGTCGAGCACCGCTGTCTCGGCCTCTGTCGCTGCCTTGGCGGCCTCCCCATCTAGGGCCCGGTAGGACCCGAAGAGGCTCTCCTTCTCTGCCGTGGCAAAGCGCTCGACGAGGGCCTCGTCAGCCTCCGCGATGCTCGCCACGATCGTCGTGTCCTGGACATTGCCCAGCCAGGCGTTCCCGAGGACGCCGACCCCGAGCATGCCCACGCCGGCGATGACGTTGATCGTCATCGCGCCGCCGCGCGGGAACTGCTCTGAGACGAAGCCGAGGGTCGTGGGCCAGAAGAAGGTCTGCCCCATCCCATAGATGGTGGCCGCCAAGAAGACGATGAACGCGCTGGGGGCCGCAGACATGGTGAGGTAGGAGAGGGCGAGGATGCCGATGCAGACCGTCGCGCTGCTCGCGGCGAGCAGACCGAGGGGCTGCAGCTTCTCCACGATCGGTCCGCAGAAGGTCCGCAGCACGAGCATGATGGAGGCCGTGTAGACGAGCACCCAACCAGCGTCGATCCCGAAGGTGTTGCTCATCGCAGGGCCGAGGAGCTCCTTGATCCAGTTGTCCGTCCCGAGCTCAGTCGTCGCCAACAGCAGCATGACCAAGAGCATGAAGACATAGAGCGGGCGTCCGAAGGAGCGGGCGAAGAAGCCATAGACAGCGGCCAGGACAACGGCCACGCCGAGCTGACCTCCTGTGCCGAGCGCGGCGAACCCGAGGACGTTCGTGTCCATCCCCGGCTTCGGGCCGAGGAGCTCCATGCAGATGATCGCGGCGGCGATGAAGAAGCCACCCCAGCCGACCTCTCCGAGCATCTCGCGATCTGAGACACCTGCGGTGACTCGTTCACTGACGGGGAAGGTCTGCTTCATCATCATCACGCCGTAGATGACGGTCGGGATGAGGATGAGCCCGATCTTACCCTGCCACTCCATCGAGTCCCCGATGACGAAGAGGACGAGGCCTGTCACGACCAGGCCGCCCGGCCAGCCCGCGTGGAGGATGTTGAGCCACTTGGTCTTCTCCTTGTGATAGACCGTCGCGATGAGCGGGTTGATGACGGCCTCGACCGTGCCGTTGCCGAGCGCGCCGATGACGCTGCCCCAGTAGAGGTATTGGTAGGCCGACTCCGGGTTGCTGCCAGCCATGATCGTCATGGCGACGAAGCCGACATGGCATATGAAGGAGAAGGCCATCGCCTTCCCGTAGCCGATGCGGTCTAGGACGATGCTGAAGAGCACGATGCTGACGCCGAAGGGCCAGAGGCCCGCGCCGAAGATCGTCCCCTTCTGGGTGTTGTCCAGCCCGAAGTCATCAGCCCAGGTGTCCATGAGGAAGATCCTCAGCATGAACGAGAACGCGGTCGCGACGAGCGCGACGAAGCAGGCAGAGAACAGCTTGAAGTCCGGGGCGTCTGCCCCGTCGTGGGAGTTCGTCATCGTGTTTCCAGAAATCCGAGTGGGGTTGCCCCACGCACAACGAGCGGGGCCAAGGCAAAGTTTAGGGAGACGGCAAGCTCGACTCCAAGCAGGAGACAGGGTTAGGGACGCCTTGCCGCCTCAGTGGAGAGCCAGAGGCTACTATGGGTCTCGTGATCCACTCAGATGACAGCCTCCGCCCCGAGGATCTCACTGGCGCCATCGCGCGCATGTGGGAGGCCTCCGCGCCCAAGCTCCGCAGCATCGAGGAGACCTCTCCTCCCGGCGCGGGCGCGCCCGTCTTCACCGTCGAGGGCCGCTACACGGCGCAGGGCTGGACCGAGTGGACACAGGGCTTCCAGTACGGCTCGGCGCTCTTGCAGTTCGACGCCACGGACGAGGGCTGGTTCTTGGAGCTCGGCCGCGAGCGCACGCGCGACGTGATGGCGCCCCACCTCACGCACCTCGGCGTCCACGACCACGGCTTCAACAACGTCTCCACCTACGGCAACCTCCGCCGCCTGGCCCTAGAGGGGCGCGTAGACGCCGCCGACACCGAGGTCGACTTCTGGGAGCTCGCGCTGCAGGTCTCGGGCGCAGTGCAGGCGGCGCGTTGGACGAAGACCTCTGAGGGCGGCGGCTTCATCCACTCCTTCAACGGCCCGCACTCCCTCTTCGCCGACACGATCCGCACACTGCGCGCCCTCGCGCTCTCTCACGACCTGGGCCACTTCCTCTACGAAGAGCAAGACGAGCAGGTCGACCTCCTCGACCGGCTCATCGCCCACGCCGACGCCACCGCGCGCTACTCGCTCTACTGGGGCGAGGGCCGCGACGCGCACGACGAGCGCGGACGCGTCGCGCACGAGTCCATCTTCAACCCCGAGAGCGGCGCCTACCGGAACCCCTCAACCCAGCAGGGCCACTCCCCCTTCTCCACTTGGACCCGCGGCCAGGCCTGGGTCATCACCGGCTTCGCCGAGCTCCTCGAGTGGCTCGGGACCTTGGACGACGAAGAGCTCGCGCCCTTCGGCGGCCGCATGCACGTCGAGGGCTGGTTCTCCGCCTCCTGCCGCGCCGCCTGCGATCACTACATCGCGAACACGCCCACCTGCGGCGTCCCCTATTGGGACACCGGCGCGCCGGGCCTCGCCGAGATCCCGGACCACGCGGAGATCGCGGCGGACCCCTTCAATGATCACGAGCCCGTCGACAGCTCCGCCGCCGCCATCGCAGCGCAGGGCCTGCTGCGCTTCGGCCGCTGGCTCAAGACGAGCGGTGACGCTGACGGCGTGGTCTACACCCAGGCCGGCCTGACCGCGACGCGCACGCTCCTCAGTGAGCCCTACCTCTCGACCGACCCCGAGCACCAAGGCCTCCTGCTCCACTCGATCTACCACCGCCCCAACGGCTGGGACCACACCCCTGAGGGCGCGCGCACCCCGCGCGGCGAGGCGTGCCAGTGGGGTGACTACCACCTGCGCGAGCTCGCGGTCCTCGTCGAGCGCCTCGCGACCGATAAGACCTACCCGACCTTCTTCGGTCCGGAGGACACCCACGAATGAGCCGCCCCGTCGCCCTCATCACCGGCTCGAGCCGCGGCATCGGCCTCGGCATCGCGCGCGCTCTCAGCGCGACCCACGACCTCGTCATCAACGGGGTCCGCGATGAGCCCGAGGTCGCCGAGGTCCTCGAGGAGCTCAAGGCCGCGGGCGCCGAGGTCGCCTACGCCCAAGGTGACGTCTCCAGCGCAGAGGGTCGCGCTGGCATCCTCGCCAAGACCCGCGACGCCTTCGGCCGCCTAGACGTCCTCGTGAACAACGCCGGCGTCGCTCCGAAGAAGCGCCACGACCTCCTCGAGGCCGACGCCGAGGAGCTCGACTGGATGATCGGTGTGAACTGCACCGGCCCTCACCTCCTCACTCAAGGAGCCGCGAGCTGGATGATCGAGGAGCGCGCCGAGGACGCAGAGCGCGCGCTCTCCATCATCTTCGTCACCTCCATCTCCGCAGAGAGCGCGACCCCAAACCGCGGCGGCTACTGCATGGCGAAGGCGGCCTCCTCGATGAGCGCCCGCCTCTTCGCCGTCCGCCTCGCCGAGCACTCCATCCCGGTCTACGAGGTGCGCCCTGGCATCATCGCGACCGACATGACCGCGCCCGTGAAAGAGAAGTACGACGACTTCATCGCCGACGGCAACCTCCTCGACGCCCGCTGGGGCACCCCCGAAGACATCGGCAAGTCCGTCGCCGCCCTGGTGCGTGGTGACCTCCCCTACGCCACCGGCGCGGTCATCACTCAGGACGGAGGCCTCGGCCTCCCCCGCCTCTAGAGCGCCTCTCCCACGACCGTGATCGTCTCCCGCGAACATCGCTTCGTCTTCGTCGAGGCGCCCTTCACCGGATCCACGGCGATCTCGAAGGAGCTCCTTGAGCAGTACGGCTGCGAGGAGGTGCTGCACAAGCACGCTCACCTGCGGGAGTTCTTGAACGTCGCGACGCCTGAGGAGCGTGAGTACAAGGTCGCCATCGGTGTCCGGCACCCGCTCGACCAGATCGTGAGCTTCCACGCCAAGCTCAAGACCAACCACAAGGGCGCCTTCGATGACCCGGCGCGCTTCGAGGAGAACGGCGGCTGGGTCAGCGCCGCCAACAGGGAGCAGTTCGAGTTCGTGAAGGGCTCAGACGGAGACTTCAGCGCGTACCTCGAGCGCTACTTCCTCAGCGGCGGCGTGCGCGTGAGCCAGTACCTCTGGGGTCGCTCCGCCTATGACCACCTCATCCGCTTCGAGCGCATCGACGAGAGCTTCGCTGAGTTCTTGGGAGCGTTAGGGCTGGAGGCCAAGCGCGCGCTCCCGGTGGCGAACCCCACCGCCGGCCGGGAGCGAGACTTCTTCTCCGCCTATCCGGAGGAGCTGCGCGGGCGCGTGCGAGCCTTCCTCGGACCGCTCATTGAGGACTGGGGCTATGAGCTCCCTGCGAGCTGGGGTAGTGAGGTGCCTCTCTCGAGCCGCATCAGCTACCGCTTCAAGAACTTCGCCGGGCGAGTCGCGACTCAGGTCTTCCACCTGACGCCCCGCCACTACACGCGCACCCGCGCGAAGCTCAGCCAGGGCTGAGCTTCAATCGCCGACGCGAGGGAGCGCCACCGGCGCCGCCCGCACTCAGGACGGCGGCCTCGGTCTCCCGCGTCTTTAGGGGGG
>JAKVCE010000158.1 GCA_022447405.1 Planctomycetota bacterium
CGAGCGCTTGGGGGCGCTGACGCACGCTGTCCAGCCTGGGCGACTCCGCGGTCAACACCATCGCCCGCTGCGCGGGCGCGTCTACCTGGACGTCGTCGGGCTCTTGGGCGCGCTCCCGACTATCGCCGGGCCCGAAGAGGAGCTCCGCCTCCCCGAAGGGAGGGTGCTCCTGCGCTTGCCCAACTGGCTCGGCGATGTCGTCCAGTGTGAGCCGCTCTTGCGGGCCTTCGAAGAGAGCGCAGAGCGCCTGACCCTCGTTGGGCCGCGGGCGCTCCGCGAGCTCTTCTCGGACGCTCTGTCGGGGGCGACGTGGCTGCCGCGCGGCGTCGGCGTCGGGGCATGGCGCGGGCACGACATCGCGCTCCTCCTCGACGGCTCCTTTCGGAGCGCGCTCACGGCGACCCTGGCGCGGGTCCCGAAGCGGGTGAGCTGGGCTCGGGGTGGAAAGCGACCCTTGCTCACAGACGCAGTGATCCCGCCGCGAGAGCTCGGGGCCCCGGCCCTGGGCTGCGGCCGACCCGGCGAGGGGAGCCGCTGGCTCCCGCGCCCCTTCGAGGTCTCGGTTCGGGAGCTCGCGAGCGCTGCGGGGATCCATCTGGACGGCGGGGCGCCCCGCCTCAGCGCTGGAGAGGAGGGGAGACGCAGCGCAGCGGTTCTCCTTGAGGCGGCAGAGATAGGCCCCGGTGAGCGCTTCCTGCTCGCCTCCGTAGGTGGCCGGGCTGGGTCCGCGAAGGCTGCCCCGACAGAGACCTGGGGCGCGACGCTTGAGGCGGTCAGGAGAGAGCTCGATCTGCCCGTGCTCCTCACCTGTGGCCCAGGAGAGGAGGCGCGGATGAAGGAGCTGGTGGAGCGAGGGGTGCCCGATGGCGTGAGGGCTACGGCGGGAGGAGCGACGGAGCTTGGCGCGCTCTTGGGCCTCCTCGAGGGCGCGGCCGCCTTCCTGACCGCTGACAGCGGTCCGCGGCACCTCGCGGCGGCCGCAGGTTGCCCCAGCGTCGTGCTCCACGGCCCTACGGACCCGAGGCACTCAGCCCTCACGGCGGCGCCGACGAGGGTCTCGAGGCTAGAGGTCCCCTGTGGTCCCTGTCACCTCGAGCGCTGTCCCCTGAAGGGGGAGGAGCGCTTAGCTTGCTTCGGAGTGGGTCACGCCGACGCAGCCGCCGCTATGCTCTGTGAGCTGTTGGCGTCTGAAGCCTGAGGAGAAATAGCCATGAGTAGAGTCGCAGACGAGTTCCCCGCCGAAATCCCTGATGTCCCCGAGGTCATCTCCTGTCGCAGGATGGATCACCTCGCGTGGCTCACGATCGAGCGTCCGGAGGTGATGAACTGTCTCTCCTTCCCGACCCTCAAGCGCTTCCGCACGCTGCTCGAGGAGCTGCGCGACGACAAGACTTTGCGCTGCATCTTGATCACCGGCGCCGGTGAGAAGGCCTTCTGCGCAGGGGCTGACCTCAAGGAGCGCTACACCATGGACAAAGAGATGGTGCCCGACTTCGTGAGGAACATCCGAGCGCTGATGGATGACGTCGAGGCGATGCCCCAGCCGACCGTCGCGGTGATGAACGGCTTCGCCTTCGGGGGCGGTACGGAGCTGGCCCTAGCGTGCGATCTGCGGGTCGCCGCGGAGAGCGCCATGATGGGCCTGACCGAGACCTCCCTAGCCATCATCCCCGGCGCGGGCGGGACGCAGCGCCTGCCGCGCCTCGTCGGCAAGAGCCGGGCCAAGGACCTGATCCTCACCGCGCGCAGGCTCGACGCGATGGAGGCCGCCTCCATGGGCCTCGTGAACCGCACCGCGCCGAAGGGGCAGCTCGGGGCCGTCGCGCTAGAGCTCGCAGAGCGCATCTCGAAGAACGGCCCTGTCGCGGTGCGCGCGGCGAAGGACGCGATCGACAGAGGCTGCGAGCTCTCGCTCGCTGAGGGGCTGGAGTTTGAGGCGGAGTGCTACTCGAGGACGCTGGAGACCTCGGACAGGATCGAGGCGCTCGCCGCCTTCTCAGAGAAGCGCAAGCCCGAGTACAGGGGGGAGTGAGGCTCAGGAGCCCTCGTACCAGCGCTCGGTGTCTCGGGCGATGCGCAGGACCTCCTCCGCAGGGATCAGCGGACCCTCTCCGACCCCTGGGCAGCACTTCGCCACGGGTCCCTCCCAGGTGGCGCGGTCGAGGTTCTCCTCCCAGAAGGGCCAGGAGCGGCACTGCTTGGGGCGCGCCTCGTAGACCTCGCAGCCGTTCTCCTCATTGAGGAAGGGGCAGGCAGGCTCATCGATGCGCAGGGTGATCCAGCCCTCGTCCTCTTGGCAATGGCGCGCTAGGAAGGCGGCTCGATCCAGCCCTAGGTGCTCTGAGAGGGCCGCCACGTCTCCCTCGGCGAGGTAGACGTAGGCGTACTGGTCGTGGGTGCGGCAGCAGTTGCCACACTGGGTGCACTTGAACTGCAAGCCTTTGTCAAACCAGGGTTTAGGCATTTTTATCTACTGAGGTCTGCCTGGGCGAGCTTGTCTGAATGTGGGCGGTTACCGAACAGCGGAGATGGGCTATCTTCTGTTGGTGAGCGAAATCGAACACTTCAGGCAGCGCGCCTCCGCGGCTGGTGAGGGAGGCGGCAGATGATCCGCCTCGCCATCGAAGAGCAGGGTAACCGAAGGGAGGGCCTCCATGCAGGTCCTCAGGTCAGGATCGGGCGGGCGTCCGACAACGACATCTGCCTCGCGAGCGGGCTCGTCTCACGACACCACTGCCACATCGACCTCTCTGGTGAGGGCGCGTGGCTCGAAGACCTCGGGTCCGCGAACGGGGTGAGCGTCAACGGGCTGAAGACCCGCGGCGCGCCCCTCGCTGCGGGCGACACCATCGAGCTAGGCCAGGCGACGATCAGCGTCATCGAGCTGGGGGGAGAGGCGGAGGTGCAGGAGGAGGAGCCCACCTTCCGAACCATCCTCTCCGAGCTCCCTGACGAGCGGGAGAAGCTGCGCGCCTTCGCGCACGTGACGCGTGAGCTCTCCCGCGAGACGGACACGAACGCGTTGTTCCCGCTGATCGTCGACACAGCGATCAGCCTCTTGGGCGGAGAGCGCGGCTTCCTGTTGCAGTCGGATGAGCCGATCAGTGAGGCAGCGAGCCTGTCGAGCTTGGACTCTATGAGCGTCCACGTCGCGCGCTCCTTTGATGGCGCGGACATCGCGTTGCCGAGGACTCGCGTGTCGCTCGGCATCGTCAAGCGCGTGCTCGAGAGCGGGGAGCCCTTGGTGAGCCTCGACGCCGCGCAGGATCAGCGCTTCGAGGAGTTCGCGAGCATCGAGGAGCTCCAGCTGAAGAGCGTGATCTGCCTCCCGGTCCGGGTCGACGGCGAGGTGCGAGGAGTGCTCCTCGTCGACAACAGGATGCGGCAGGGGGCCTTCAATGAAGAGGACCTGGAGATCGCAGAGCTCTTCGCGGACCAGGCGGCCATAGCGATGCAGAACTCACGTCGCGTAGACGAGCTGAGAATGCACTCAGAGCGGATCGAGCAGTCCCGCAAGGAGATCGTCGCTTTGAACGCGGAGCTCGGTCGGAAGGTGCGAGATCAAGGCGCAGAGCTCGCGGTCGCCCGTGCCTCGCTCGGGCGGGAGCGCGCTCGTGGAGATTACGGCGCCATCGTCGGGGCCTCAGACGCGATCCGTCGGATCTTCGGGGAGCTCGACCGCATCGTCGAGAGCGAGCTCCCGGTCCTCATCTCGGGAGAGAGCGGGACCGGCAAGGAGCTCGTGGCGCGCGCGATCCACAAGAACGGGCCTCGCGCGAAGCGCCCCTTCGTCTCCGAGAACTGCGCCGCGATCCCGGAGTCGCTGCTTGAGAGCGAGCTCTTCGGGCACGCCAAGGGCGCCTTCACCGGCGCGCACCGCGCGAAGCGCGGCCTCTTCGAGGCGGCCAACGGTGGGACGCTCTTCCTCGATGAGATCGGGGACATGAGCGCCGCGATGCAGAAGAAGCTCCTGCGGGTCCTGCAGGAGGGCGAGGTGCGGCCCGTGGGGAGCGACAAGGTCGTGGAGGTCGACGTGCGGCTCTTAGCGGCCAGCCACCAGGACCTCGCTGCGCACGTCAAGGAGGGGAGCTTCCGCGAAGACCTCTACTACAGGATCCACGTCCTCAAGGTGGAGATGCCGTCGCTTCGAGACCGCGTGGAGGACATCCCCTTGCTCGCAGAGCACCTGCTCGCGCGCGCGGCTCGAGAGGCTGGGCGGGAGGCGCCGGTGCTCCCGCACGAGGTGACCGCAGCGCTCTCTGCCCACGACTGGCCCGGTAACGTCCGCGAGCTCGAGAACGAGATGAGGCGCCTCGTCGTGCTCTCTCCCGAGCGGGTCGAGCTCTCCTCTCTCTCCGCGACGGTCTTAGAGGGGGGCAGCCCAGAGCCGCCGCGACCCCTCATCGTTGAGGGAGACCTGCGCGCGACCGTCGCCGCCTTTGAGCGGGACGCGATCGAGGGTGCGCTCAGTGAGGCGGATGGAAACAAGAGCCAGGCGGCCCGAGCGCTGGGGATCAGCCGCTTCGCCCTGCAGCGGAAGCTGGAGAAGTTCGGCTTGGAGGGAGGAGACCCCTCCAAGGGCGGCGAGGAGTCCTAGACTAGAGGCATGAGAAAGACTGGCTTCATCGCGCTCTTCTTGGGCCTCTTCCTGATCGCAGGCACCGCCCTCGCGGACGTGCTCGTCCTCAAGGACGGCAGGCGGATCGAGGGCATCGTGCTGGAGGAGACGGACTCCATCGTGAAGATCCAGACAGGCCTCGGGCTCCTCGAGTTCAAGCGCTCTGAGATCGAGACCATCGAGCGCAAGAAGACCAGGCGTGAGCAGTTCGACGAGCGCTTCGAGGCAGCGGAGACCGGCGATGACTTCCACGAGGTCGGGCTGTGGGCGGAGTCAAAGCGCATGCGCAGCCAAGCCAAGAAGGCGATGAACCGCGCGATCGAGGTCGACCCCGACCACGTCAAGGCGCGCACCTGGCTGGGCTTCGTCCGCTACAAGGAGGAGTGGATGACGCCGGAGGAGCGCGAGGCGCGCATGGTCGCCGACGAGGAGGCGGAGATGCGCGAGCGCGGTTTCGTCAAGTACGAGGAGCGCTGGGTCACACCAGAGGAGAAGGCCAAGCTCGAGGCAGGCCTCGTCTTGTACGAGGGGCGCTGGATCCCCTTCGCTGACGCGCAGCGCAAGCGCGGCTTCGAGCTCTTCGAGGAGCGCTGGATCCTCAAGGCTGAGGCGGTCGCGAGAGAAGAGATGCAGCGCGCGGCAGAGGTCGCGAAGGTCGATTTCAACTCGCACGTCTGCGAGCAGGCGCTCTTGGCGGGCAACGTTGACGACCTCACCCTCCAGGCGGTCGGGGCTGGTTTGGTGGAGGGCCGGAAGTGGTTCGACAGCGTGTTCAAGGGGCCCGAGGGGCTCGAGCTCTTCGGCGGCCACATGCCAGAGCTCTACCTCTTCGGACAGGATGACGACCCTTACCTAGCCACCATCGAGCACTTCTCCACGCGCAGCGAGACGCTGCCTCCTGGTTGGGCGAAGGCCGTCAAGAACACGCACGGCTTCCTGTGGTGGGACCCTTGGCCGGTCTCCTCCGCGCGGCGCTGGAACAGGGGCGACACGGACCTCAATGGCCACTGCTATCACCACTGGGGCCACATGCTCTTGAACAGCATGCAGTACGACGGGCGGCTCCTGCCGCCC
>JAKVCE010000159.1:0-2928 GCA_022447405.1 Planctomycetota bacterium
GGCCAAGAGGCTCAGGGCCGCTCCAATTGCCAGGAGGTGCCCGGAAGACTTGTTTCCAGCTGTGGACATGCTCGCGCGCTCGAGAGAGGTCTCAGAGCGATGAAGTATCACCCGCCCTAGGGAGATCACAAATTTGGGCAGTCCTTTTTCGCCCCCACGTAACGGGAAAAAAATACCTAGCTCTCACTCCCTGAAATCGGCCCTCCCCTCCCCAAGGCGGTGGCCCCTGCGTATCCTTTTAGGTGGTCCCTAGTAGCTAGCTCTAGAGGCCCACCACACTCCCCCAGTTCAAAGGCTCCGGAGCCCTCTTCAAACATGCGGACACTCTCCACGCTCCTCCTCCTCTCCACCGCTGCCCTCGCGCAAGACTCCGTCAGCAAGGCAGGCGGCTTCCCCGGCGACGCGATCGACCCCCTTGATCCGAACGCGCAGGTGAACGACTTCGTCGTCGACCTCTCCACCTTCCGCTCCAGCTTTGGACACACCTTCGGGATGGCCCCCATCGCCAAGGCGAGCGACGACCACACCCCCGCGCCGGTCTACTACAACGCCCAGATGAGCGGTCAGGCGATGAGCAAGGACACCCTCGTCGGCGTGCCCTTCGCGCGCGCGAGCTACGACCAATGGAGCGCCTCCGGCGCCGGGATCAACTCGAACCCGCAGCTCCAAGACCCTGGGCAGCCCGTCGACACCTCGAACTCCGTCGGCAACCAGTTCGGCTTCAACTTCGCCGAGTGGTCGAGCGATCCCACCGGCACCTTCTCCTACAACCACATGATCTCGGGCGTCGTGAACTACGACACCGCCTCACCCGGCCGCCTCTACGTGAGCCGCGTCACGGCCGCTGTCAACGGCGACACCTGGAGCTGCAACCTCTCGCAGTACGGTAACGGCGGCGTCGACGCCACCGGCTACACCGTCTTCCGCGGTGACGGCTATGGCTCTGGACCTTGCAACACGTACACCGAGCTCCTCGGGAACAACTACTTCGGCGTCTCCAGCCTCGCGCGCAACAACGGGACCCTGAACATCATCTCCAACGCGGGCGGGACCGACGCCGGCGCAACCAACTGGCACCTCGCAGGCGCGGCCACCACGCACAACACCTGCACCCTGATCCCTGCCTCGATCGCTGGCACGAGCCCCATCGTCATCGGGAGCAACTTCAACGGCGAGTACCGCTACGGCGCGGGCTCCGGCATGGCCACCGCGAACACCCACCTCGGCCCCTCAGGCGACCACCGCGGGAACGTCTCGCACTCCTTCACCAACCTGCCCAGCATCTTCCCGGGCAGCGTCCTCGGCACCGGCGCGATCCTTGGCCAGAACGGCATCCCCGACACCATGGCGCTCTGGGGCCTCGACGCGGCTGGCGCGCCGGTCTCTCCGCTCAACATGAGCCTCCCGGCTGTCATCACAGACAACCACGACGGCTGGGACACCACAGCCCTCGGCACCGGCACCCTGAGCTTCGGCAACTTCGCCAGCCAGGTCGCCTACCGCGGTGGGAACGGTCAGGTCGCGGTCGGGCACGACAGCCAGGGCCGCGTCATCGCGTCCGCCCTCGCCATCCACCCGCAGTACACCTCCAACGACGACGGCAACAACCTCCTCGCTGTCTGCCGCGTCGACGCCTCTGGCAACGAAGAGTGGACCACCGCGGGCTACACCGCCAACGCCGACGGCAAGCCGATCTACGACGCGAGCGGCAACGTCATCGGCTCCATGGTCGCCCTCGGCACCTTCTCAACCGCCACCGGCCCCTCGATCACCTCCCCGATGATGGACTCTGGCGGGAACATCTTCTTCGTCAGCTCGCTGCAGACCTTCGACGGCTCCGGCGCCCCTGACTACGGCGTGGGCCTCATCCGCGCAGAGCTCGACGAGAACACCTTCGACTACAAGCTGGAGCTCCTCTTCCGGTCTGGCGACGTGTTCCAAGGCAACAACTCCACGCACAACTACCAGGTGCGCTTCTTCAAGCTCGCCGACACGAACTCCATCGACTCGGGCGCCGCCTTCAGCGGAAACATCTCCGCTGGCGCCTTCAACGGGCAAGACCCCGCGACCGTCGCGAACAGCTCGCCTGAGTCACTCGGCGGCCTCGTGCTCTCCTTGAACATCATCTACGACGTGAACGGCGACGGTCAGTTCGTCTCCTACACGACGGACGCCGCGAGCCCCGACGAGGACTACAACGTCCTCATGTACGTCGGCGTCGCGAACGACTGCAACAACAACGGCGTCTCGGACGAGCTCGACCTCGCGAACGGCACGAGCCAAGACCTCGACGGCGACGGCGTCCCCGACGAGTGCGCCTCAGGCACGAGCTTCTGCTTCGGCGACAGCTCCGGCGCCTTCTGCCCCTGCGGCAACTTCGGCGGCACCGGCGAGGGCTGCGCTAACGGCTCTGGCGCAGGCGCGCTCATGACCTCCTCCGGATCGAACTCCGTCAGCGCGGCGGACTTCGGCCTAGCCGCTGGGAACCTCATCCCGAGCCAGCCCGGCCTCTACTTCCAGGGCAACAACGCTGTGAACGGCGGCCAAGGCAACGCCTTCGGCGACGGCCTGCGCTGCGCGGGCGGCGGCGTCATCCGACTCCAAGTCCGCTTCGCCGACGCTGCTGGCGCCTCCGCCACGACCGCCAACCTCGTCGCCTCCGGCGGCGTGGTCGCGGGTGACACGAAGCGCTACCAGCTCTGGTACCGAGACCCGAACACCAGCCCCTGCGGCGCGAGCTTCAACCTCTCGAACGGCGTCGAGATGGTGTTCACCCCCTAGAGCCCAGCTTGAGAGGTGACGCGCGCCGCGTTACCTCAGACACAAAGAGAGGCGCCCCCGGCCCCCGCCCCCGCGGGCCCGCGCGAGGGTAAAGAACCCCCACCAAGAGAACGAAAAACGAGAGCAAGGAGGGAGACGCCCCCCGCC
>JAKVCE010000159.1:2938-5680 GCA_022447405.1 Planctomycetota bacterium
GATCCGCTCGTCGACCTTGCGGATCTCCAGCTTGCGGTTCGCGAGCTCCAGGGCGATGTCCTCGAGCTTCTTCTCGGAGGCCTCGACCTCCTCTTCGCCAGGCTTCTTCTTGTCCGGCTGTGTGTCCGGGTCGTTCGGGCTCATGTGGTGACCTCCTGGGGTCTGGGTGAAGACTCCGCCGCGCTCCTTCGCGTCGGCGTGATCGTGTGACGCTCTCCTGTGTGCAGGAGGCCGCTCTGGTGGAGCTCCTTGGCGAAGGCCTCGAGCCCGCTCGTGTCCGCTCCCGCGCGCTCCGCCGCGTCTAAGAGCGCGCCGAGGGAGCCCGCCTGCTGCAGCGCCTCCAAGAAGGCGCGGCCGCCAGCCGTGAGCTCGCAGAACTCGCCGCTCTCCGGGTCATAGGCCAAGACGCACTCTGCCGGCGAGACGCCGTCGAGCTCAGACTCCGCGCGCTCCAAGGCCCCTTCGACGAAGCGACCCGTGAGGAAGTCTGGGCGCACCGCGCGCGCCAAGGGCGAACCGAGGCGCTCGCAGGTCTCGGTGTAGCTGTGCGAGAGCTCGACGAAACGAATCCCGTCAGCGGCGCGAGCGTCTCGTCGGGGCGCGCCCTCCTCGCGATCCGCGGCGCGCTCCACGCACAGCTCGGCGAACTCGTCCGGCGTCTTGCCGCTCGCGAGGTGCAGGAAGTAGTGACTCTTCTGCATGAAGTAGAGGATCGTGTCCCCCCGGAAGATGGGCAGGAACTCACGGAAGCCCTGCATCATCTCGTCAAACATCTCCGCCGCCTCGGTCTGGCTCATGCCCTCCTCGGCCACATAGTCGTGGTAGAGCTGCAGGTCCGTACCCTCGCCATCCAGGATCTCGATGCCGAACTTCTCAGGCTCGTGATAGGTCTGCGCGACCTCGTCGATGTGGAAGGTCTGCAGGGACACCTCGCGCACCGGCGGCGAGTTCTCGCGCAGGAACTTGAGGCTCTCGCGGGCCTCCTCACGGGTCTCTGTCGGGAAGCCGACCATCGCGTAGAAGGTGACGCTGATCCCGGCGTCTGAGCAGTTGTTCGCGACCTCCTGCACGGAGCCCAAGCTCTGCCCCTTCTTCATGAGCTTGAGGATCCGCGGGGTCGCGGACTCGAAGCCGAAGAGCAGCTTGCGGCAGCCAGAGCGGTAGAGGCGCTCCGCGCCAGCCTGGGTGTAGGCCTTCGGCTCGACCCGCGCGTCGCACCACCACTTCATCCCCGCCTCACGGCGGATCAGCTCCTCCGGGAGGTCATTGATCATCCCGGGAGGCATGCAGTCGGTGATGTAGTTGATGTTCGTCGTGCCGAGGCGGTCCCGGAGCTCGATCGTGTGATCCACGATCGTCTCCGCAGAGCGCGTGCGGTAGCCCGGACCGATCACCGTCGGGAGCGTGCAGAAGGAGCACTCCCCGTAGTAGCAGCCGCGGTTGATGTCGTAGGGGATCACGACCTCAGGGGAGAAGTACTTCTCCATCGGCAGGCCGTCGAAGTCCGGGCAAGGCGCCTCGTCGAGTCGGATCGGGTGGGCGAGGCCGTTGTTCACAGCGCTCACCCCATCGGCCGTACGGTTGAACCACATCAGCCCGCCGATGCTCTCGAGGCTCGTCCCCGCGCAGAGCGCTTGGCACAGCTCGAGGGTGGGCTTCTCTCCCTCGTGGAAGATCATCGAGTCGAGGCAGGCGTCGATGCCCGGGGCGGCCATGAGCTTCTTGCCGATGTAGGCCAGGAAGCCGCCGCCCGCGGTCACGTGACAGTCGGGGAGCGCCTCCTTGATCATGCGACCGAGGGTCAGCGCGGGGATGAGCTGGCTGCCATAGATCACGCTCATGCCGACGACGCGCGGCTTGCGGGCCACCAGCTTCGGCAGGAGCTCTTCACGGAAGTAGGAGAGGAAGGGGTTCTGGTCTTCGTCGCAGACCGCAGCGAGCACCTCGTCTGAGCGGTCGTTCGCGTACCCCATCGTGAAGTTGTGCGGCGTGAGGCGGGTCGGGTGCCAGGCTGAGGAGAAGAGCCGCAGCCCGTGGTAGATGGAGCGCGCAGCGGGGATGTAGAGGTCGGGGTCGTAGAAGGCGCTGGAGCGCACGACCTCTTTTGCCCCCTCGATTCGCTCGATGAGGGCCTCGGCGCTAGCAGCGCTCTCAGCCGCAGCGCGGTAGCCGTCGAGGTCACGGAAGCCGAGGGAGCCCTCGGCATCAAAGCCCCCGAGCGGGGTCCGCTCGAGCACCCGCGCGCGGGCGCGCTCGAGCTGCTCCCCGGAGAGGAAGTGATCGTAGGAGTCGATCGAGGCGTCGATGAGGTCGACGTCCGGAAAGCCGTTGGCCTTCAGGTAAGCCGAGATGCAGGGGAGCGCCAGGTAGGGCTGGGTGAAGTGACCCTGCGGCGGAAAGATGAGGGTGACGGGGAACTGTGCAGTGTCGATCATGTGTGTGTTGGGCCTAGCTCAGGTGTACCTGATCAGACCCGCCTTTTCGAGGGTGTCCAAGGCAGGCCTGAGCTCCTCAGGGACCGGCCCGGGCGCCTCCCTGAGCTCTTCGAGGAGCTCAGCGACCCTGGGCTCCACGCATGTCGTCACGACGCCCACCACGGTGCGGTGGACCGCGAGGCAGACGGGCTCCTCCACGAGCTCCAGGCGCCCCTCTGCGAGGCCCTCAGCGAGGCGCGGGAGGTCGTGGGAGGCGCGGAGGACGCGGGCCGTGGGCCGCCGGGGGCGGCCGCCGGCCGCCCCCACC
>JAKVCE010000016.1 GCA_022447405.1 Planctomycetota bacterium
CGTACACCTCGTCGTCGTCGACCCGGGCGTCGGCTCCCTGCGTCGCATCCTCCTCGCAGAGCAGGCAGGTCACCTCTTCCTCGCGCCAGACAACGGCGTCCTCGCGCCGACTCTGCGCGCGGACGCGACCGTGCGGGTCCTCGACGCGGAGCGCTTCGCGCTGCCTGAGGTCTCGCGCACCTTCCACGGGCGCGACATCTTCTCTCCCGCCGCGGCGGCCCTCGCCGCTGGCCTCGCGCCCGAAGAGGCGGGGGAGCTGACCGAGGACTGGGTGAGCCTGGAGCTCCCCAGCCCTAAGGTCGAGGAGGACGGCGTGATCCGCGCCGGCGTCCTCTACATGGACAGCTTCGGCAACCTCGTCACGATGATCGGCGCGGAGCTCTTGCAGGGGGCGGCCGCTTGGACCGCGGAGGTCGGGGGCGCGACGATGCCCCTCGTCGGCACCTACGCAGACGTCGAGGCAGGAGAGCTCCTCGCCCTCGTCGGCTCCGGGGGCACCGTGGAGGTCAGCCTGCGTGATGGAGACGCCGCAGCGCACCTCAAGGCGGCGCCTGGAGACGAGGTCTCGCTGCGACCGGCTCCTCAGTAGATCCCCAAGAGGGGTCGAAGCCTTACACTCTCCGCCCAAGCCATGAACCTCGAGCACGTGAGATACGAGCGGGAGGGCGGCGTCGCCACCTTCACCCTCGACCGGCCAGAGCGCCTGAACGCCCTGACCTTTGACAGCTACCGCGAGCTGACGGACGCGTTCTGTGCCCTGCGTGATGATGACGAGCTGCGCTGCGTCGTGATCACGGGGACCGGCCGCGCCTTCTGCTCTGGCGGGGACGTGAAGGACATCATCGGCCGCCTCTTCGGCGTCTCCGATGAGGAGCTCCTCGCCTTCACGCGCATGACCTGCGACCTGATCGAGAACATCCGCCTCCTCGAGGTGCCGGTCATCGCCTCCCTGAACGGGACGACCTGCGGCGCTGGCGCGGTGATCGCCGCGGCCGCCGACATCCGCCTCGCCTCCGAGGACGCAAAGATCGCCTTCCTCTTCACGCAGGTCGGGCTCTCTGGCGCGGACATGGGCGCCGCCTGGCTCTTGCCGCGCATCGTCGGCATGGGTCACGCGAGCGAGCTCTTGATGGCGGGCGAGTTCATCTCGGCTGCGCGCGCGGCGGAGATCGGGCTCTACAACCGAGTCGTTCCGGGAGAGGAGCTCGCTGGCCTGACGGCGGAGTGGGCCGAGAAGCTCGCGGCCGGGCCGAGCATGGGGCTCGCGGTCACCAAGCGCATGCTGAACGAGGAGGCCTCGATGACCCTCACAGAGGCGATGCAGCGCGAGGCGGAGGTGCAGGCCGAGTGCATGAACCACCCCGACTACCGGGAGGCCTACGAGGCCTTCATGGAGAAGCGTCCTAAGGAGTTCACCAAGTACAAGCGAGACGGGAGCGAGGCATGAACGAGCTGGTCAACCTTCGAGCAGAGGCCGCCGGCCTCGCAGTTGAGCTGGGACCGAGGCTCTGTGGGATGAGCGAAGACGACGCCCTGCGGGCTTCGATCTCCGCCCTCGGAGAGGCCGGGCTCCTGGCCTGGACCGTCCCCGCGGAGCATGGCGGCGCCGCGACGGAGCTCTGTGGACCGGAGACGGTCAGCGTGCGCGCCCTCGCAGCCATCCGGGACGAGCTCGCCTATGAGCACGGCGTCTTGGACCTCGGCTTCATCATGCAGGGGCTCGGCTCCTTCCCGATCGCGCTCTCCGACAACGCTGACCTCGCCGCAGAGGTCCTGCCCAAGATCGCCTCGGGCGAGTGCGTCGCAGCCTTCGCCGTGACGGAGGAAGGCGCCGGCTCCAGCCTCGGTGAGGTCGCGACGAGCGCTGAGCGAGACGGCGACGGCTGGAAGCTCACGGGCACGAAGACCTACATCTCCAACGCTGGCGTCGCGGATCGCTACACGGTGCTCGCGCGCACTGGCGAGGACGAGACGACCCTCTTCTCCGTCCCTGCAGCTGAGGTGACGGTCGAGCGCTTCGAGGTCTTGGCGCCGCACCCTATCGGTGAGGTGAAGCTCGATGGCGCGAGCGTGCCGGACTCTGCGCGTATCGGTGACGTGGGCGCAGGTCTCAGCATCGCGCTCGCGAACCTCGGACGCTTCCGCACCTCAGTAGCTGCGGCGGCCTGCGGATTCGCACGGCGCGCCTTGGACGAGTCCATCGCGCACCTCTCCGAGCGCGAGCAGTTCGGGCGCAAGCTCTCCAAGTTCCAGGGCCTGCGCTTCGAGGTCGCGGAGATGGACGCGCGCCTGCGGGCCGCGCAGCTCCTCGTGGAGGAGGCGGCGACGCTCCTCGATGAGGGCGCAGAGGCGACCAGCGAGGTCGCGCGCGCCAAGCTCATCGCCACCGAGACCGCGGGCTGGATCTGCGACCGCGCCGTGCAGCACCACGGCGGGCTGGGCGTGAAGCGCGGGACCGTCGTCGAGCGGCTCTACCGTGAAGAGCGCGCTCTCCGGATCTACGAGGGCACCAGCGAGGTGCAGAAGCTGATCCTCGCCAAGGAGCTCTTCGACAAGGGGTGAACTGCTTTGGCGAGCTTCGAGAGACACATCTTCATCTGCATCAACGAGCGCACCGCGGAGGACCCGCGCGGCCACTGCGCCGCGATGGGGGGCGCCGATGTCGCCAAGGCGATGAAGGTCGCCGCCTATGAGCGCGGCCTGAAGCGGGTCGTCAGGGTGAACAAGGCGGGCTGCCTGGATCAGTGCGCGCGGGGCGTGACCTGCGTCGTCTACCCGGAGAACGTCTGGTACGGCGGCGTCACCCTCGATGACGTGGACGAGATCGTAGAGCGCCACCTGGTCGGCGGTGAGCCGGTCGAGCGCCTCGTCATCCCACACGAGCACCTCACCGGGATCGCGCGGGAGGGCTCGGAGTGAGCGCGCCCCTCAACCCGCACGACTGGCGCGACCGCTTCCCGATCGTCGGGGAGACGACCTACCTGGTGAACCACTCCCTCGGCGCGATGCCGGTGGGGGTGCGCGACAAGCTCGCGGGCTTCGCGGACAAGTGGGCCGAGCGCGGCGTGCGGGCTTGGAGCGAGGGCTGGTGGACGGCGCCGACGGACGTAGGAAACATCGTCGGCAAGCTCATGAACGCGCCCGAGGACTCGGTCGTGATGCACCAGAACGTCTCCGTGATCCAGAGCCTCGTCGCGAGCGCGATCGACTTCTCCGGCCCCAGGAACAAGGTCGTCTATACGGACCAGAATTTTCCCACGGTCGGCTACGTCTGGGAGGCGCAGCGCGCTCGGGGCGCGCGGATCGAGGTCGTCCCCTCCGACGGTGTGCGCGTGCCCACCGAGCGGTTGCTCGAGGCGATCGATGAGGAGACCGCGATCGTCCCCATCAGCCACGTCTGCTATCAGACCTGCTTCCTCCAGGACGCCGCCGCGATCTGCGCCCGCGCGCGCGAGGTCGGCGCGCTCGTCCTCCTCGATTGCTACCAGTCCCTCGGGACCGTGCCCGTGGACGTGCAGGCCCTCGGCGTCGACATGGTCTGCGGCGGGTCGGTGAAGTGGCTCTGCGGCGGCCCCGGCGCGGGCTACCTCTACGTGCGCCCAGACTTGCAGGAAGAGCTGGAGCCGACGATCACAGGCTGGATGGCACACGCGGAGCCCTTCGCCTTTGAGTTCGGGCCCCAGCGCTACACGAAGAGCATCGAGCGCTTCCTCCACGGCTCTCCCGCCGTGGCCGCGCTCTTGCAGGCGTCTGCGGGTTACGAGGCCATCCTCGAGGTCGGCGTCGAGCCCATCCGCGAGTACTCGCTGCAGCTCACGAGCGGTCTCCGCGAGGACCTCAGAGAGCGCGGCTTCCAGATCAACAGCCCCGAGGGCGACCACGAGCGCGGCGGCACCTTGGCCGTGGGCCTCTCTGAGGACGAGGACGGCAAGGCCTTCGTGCAGGCCCTCGCCGCGCGCGAGGTGCTCGTCGACCACAGGCCGGAGATGGGGCTGCGCGTCTCGCCGCACTTCTACACGACGGCAGAGGAGCTCAGCGCCTTCGCGGAGCACATGAGTGAGCTGCGGGCGAGCGGTGGTTGGCGTGACCACCTGAACGAGGCCTCCGCGTACTAGATGAGGACCATGAGCTCCTCGCTGCGGCTCTCCCTCGCTGCCCTCGGGCTCCTCGCGGGCTGCTGCTCACCACCAGCGGTCCCTGATAAGGCTGAGTCCGTCGTCGTCATTCACGGGCTCGGCAGGACCCCAGCCTCGATGAAGCTCCTCGTCTCGAGGATCGAGGGCTCTGGCTACAGCGTCACGAACTTCGGCTATCCGTCGACGAGCGAGCCGATCGAAGCGCTCACCGCGCTCCTCGGCGCGGAGCTTGAGGAGCGCTTCGGCGAGGGCTCGTCCGAGGTCCACTTCGTCACGCACTCCATGGGCGGCGTCCTCGTGCGGAGCTACCTCAACGAGCAGCCAGAGCCGCACCAAGGGCGCGTCGTGATGTTGAGCCCGCCGAACCAGGGGAGTGAGATCATCGACACCTTCGCTGACTCAGAGCTCCTGCGCTCTCTCTTGGGGCCTGCGGGGATGAAGCTCGGGACGGACGAAGGGGTCACGAGCGAGCTGGGCCCGGTCCGCTTCGAGCTCGGCGTGCTCACGGGAGACCGCAGCCTGAGTCCCTTGGGCTCCTGGCTCATCCCTGGCCCTGATGACGGCAAGGTCTCCGTGGAGAGCGCCTCTGTTGAGGGGGTCAGCGACTTTCGGGTCGTCCACGCGACGCACACCTTCATCATGAATCGAAGGGACGTAGCCGAGGAGGTGGTCCACTTCCTTGAGCGCGGCGAGTTCCTCCCCTTGGAGCCCGAGGATGACTGAGCTGCAGACGATCACCCCATCGGATGCGAACGGCGTGACGGCGCTCGTGTTCGGTGGTGAGGGAGCGCTCTCTGCCGCCGACCTGGCGCTCTGTGAGCGCTTCGCTGCCTGGGGCGCGCTGACCCTCGGGCTGCCGCTCTCGAAGGATGGGGAGGCCTTGTCTGACCGCGACGCCACCTCTCTCGCGACGGCAGCGCTCGAGGAGACGCTCGCTCGTGACGACGTCGACCCTGAGCGCCTCGTGCTCGCGGGCCTCGGTCGAGGCGGGACGCTGGCCGTGCTCTGCGCCTGCCGAAGGGACGGCGCCGCCTGCGTCCTCGACCTCGGCGGGCCGCTCATCTATCCGACCCTCGATGAGTCCCGCTCCGTCCAGCCCCTCGAGATGCTCCTCAACCTCTCGGCCCCGCTCTTCATGGCCTTAGGCGTGGAGGTGAGCGAAGAAGATCGAGGATGGGTGGAACAGGCCCTCTCCCAGTTCGCGAGGACTTACAATATCGAGCCACTTTCCGCGGGAGGCGACGCCCTGTTCAGCACGGACGAGGCCGCCACCGAGACCACTTGGGAGGCCGCGACGGCCTTCCTTCAACTCCACCTCGAGACCCCATGAGCGCGTACAGCCTCTTCCAGCTCGCCCCGGGCATGACCCTCCAGGATCGCTACGAGATCCAAGAAACCAACCGCGCCGGGAGCATGTCCGCAGCCTTCAGGGCCAAGGACACTCAGGACGGGAGCGAGTGCGAGCTCCAGGGCTTCCCCGCCGGGCTCTTTGAGAACACCGAGCAGGCGGAGGATTTCGCCGCGTCGATGCGCGGATGGAAGGGCGTCTCCTCTGGCGCGGTCCTCTGCATCCGCTCGGTCGAGGTGCTCGAGGACGGCTCGATCCTCGTCGTCACGGACCTCCCCACGGGGGACTCCCTGCGCGACGTCCTGAACACGAAGGGCGCGCTCAGCCCTGCGGAGGTCCAGTCCATCGGCGTGACGATCCTGGGCGGCCTCTCGGCTGTTCACGCTGCCGGCCACATCCACGGCGACATCAAGCCCAACGCGATCCACCTGACTGGCGATGGCCCCGTCCTCGTCGACGGCGGGATCACCATGGGGCTCTGGAGCGCGAAGCACTTGGGCGACAAGACCGCCCTCATCGGCACGCCCTTCTACGCGCCGGTCGAGCAGTTCGGCGGCGAGGCCCCGGACATCTCGAGCGACATCTACAACGTCGCCACCGTGCTCTACGAGCTGGCGACGGGCGTCGTGCCGTGGCCCGGGAAGAGCTTCCTTGAGATCTTCCAGGCCAAGCTCGCGCCCGAGCCCTCGCGTATGCGAGAGCGCGCGCCCGAGGTTGAGGTCCCCGCTGCCCTCGAAGAGGTCATCAAGGGCGGGCTCATCACGGACCGTCGCGAGCGCTACTCCGACGCCGGCACCTTCCGCGACCTGCTCGCAGCCGCGAGCCTCGACTGAGGGGAGCGACTTTGAGCGCCGAGGAGGTCTGTGACTTCACCGCGCTGGAGCGGTTCAACCTCCACGACTACTACCTCAAGAGGAACCTCGACGAGGGGCGCGGGGACAAGGTCTGTCTCTTCGCGGGCGACGAGACCCGGACCTACGCAGAGCTTGAGGAGCGCGTCGCTCGCTGCGCGGCGGCGCTGAGATCCCTTGGCGTCCAGCCCGGTGAGCGCGTCCTCATCGTCTTGCCTGACGGCTTCGAGTTCGCTGAGGCTTGGTTCGCCGTCCTGCGCGTCGGCGCCGTCTTCGCGATGGTGAACCCGCTCCTTCACGCCGAGCAGTTCGAGCACTACCTCTCCTACTCCGGCGCGCGGGTCGCCTTCGGCCACGCGGACCTCGTCGATGGCCTGGCGGAGGCCGCGCGTGACTCAGAGACCTGTGAGGCGATCCTCGTCGTCGGAGGTTGCGAAGAGGATGGGCTGCTCCGCGACTACGAGGCGGCGCTCGCTGCTGAGGACCCACGCTCCGAGCGCGCCGCCTGCGAGCAGACGGGGCCGAACGACATCTGCGGCTGGCTCTTCACCTCGGGCTCCACTGGCCACCCCAAGGGCTGCGTCCACACCCACGCCCACTTCGCCTACAACACCGAGCACTACGCCGTGAACACGGTGGGCTACCGCGAGGATGACATCTGCCTCTCGGTCCCGAAGCTCTTCTTCGGCTACGCGACGGGCACGAACCTGATGTTCCCCTTCCGCGTGGGCGCCGCCGCGGTCCTCTTCCCTGAGCGACCCACAGCGGACGTGCTCTTCGACATGATCGCGAAGCACCGGCCGACCTTCATGACCGGAGTCCCGACCATGTTCCAGAAGATGCTCTCTCATGAGCGCTTCAGTGAGGTCGACTTCTCGAGCGTCCGCCTCTCGCTCTCAGCGGGGGAGGCGCTGCCTGCGTCGCTCTACACCGAGTGGACCGAGAAGACCCAGATGGAGATCTTGGACGGCATCGGCTCGGCGGAGATGTTCCACATCTACATCTCAAACAGGCCGGGCGATGTGAAGCTCGGCAGCTTGGGCAAGCTCGTCGAGGGCTATGAGACGGAGATCGTCGGGCCCGACGACGCGCCGGTCGCCCAGGGGGAGTCTGGCAGGCTGCGGGTGCGCGGCGGCTCGACCGCCCTCGAGTACTTCGAGGACCCCGAGAAGACCGCCGAGACCTTCGACGGCGAGTGGTGCACGACGGCGGACACCTTCCGCTGTGATGAAGAGGGCTACTACTACTACGAGGGCCGCGTCGACGACCTGCTCAAGGTCGCAGGACGCTGGGTCTCACCCCTCGAGATCGAGGACGCGCTGCTTACGCACCCCTCCGTCGGGGAGGTCTGTGTCGTCGGGCGCCCAGACGAGAGCGGCCTCACGATCGCCGTAGCCCACGTCGTCCCTGCCGACGCTGAGGGCTCGGAGGACCTCGCTGAGGCCCTCACCGCGCACCTGAAGGAGCGCCTCGCCCCGCACCTCTACCCGCGCCTCTACGAGTGGCACGCCGAGCTCCCCCGCAACGACCGCGGGAAGATCGCCCGCAAGCTGCTGAACTGAGGTCGCCGGCTACGTACGCTCTGCAAGACAGATGACTGACTTTGCCAAGAGGACCTGGGAGGAGGCGCGCGAGCTCTTCACTCCTGACGCGGTGGCGATCCTGCCGGTGGCGAGCACGGAGCCGCACGGGCCGCACCTGCCCTTGGACACGGACGTGACCATCGCCGTGGCGCAGGCGCGCCGCGCGGCGGAGCGTCTGGTTGAGCAGGGGGTCAAGGCCTTCGTGCTGCCGCCCTTGGCTTACGGCGTGACGCACTTCACCCAGGGCTTCGCCGGGCGCGTGAGCTTGAGGCCCGGGACGCTCTGGGCCTTCATCGAGGACATCGCGATCTCGCTTGAGGAGGACGGCCTGCGCCGGCTCGTGATCTCGAATGGGCACCTTGAGAGAGAGCACGTCATGGTGCTGCGCGGACTGGCCAAGGACCGGCCGGAGATCACGGAGACGCAGGCGCAGATCCTCTTCCCTGACAACACCAGCCGCCGCTGGGCGGGGGAGTTCGGCGAGGAGTTCCAGAGCGGCGACTGCCACGCCGGGAGCTATGAGACGAGCATCGTGCTCGCCGCGGACCCCGAGAGCGTCCGCGAAGAGAAGCGCGAGGCCCTCCCAGAGCACCAGGTGGGTCTGGTGGAGAAGATGCTCGGAGGAGCGCGCAGCTTCCAGGAGATCGGGGCCGATGAGGCCTACTGCGGAGCGCCGGCCGAGGCGAGCGCTGAAGAAGGGCACGAGCTCATCGAGCGGCTCTCCGGGATGATCACGGAGAGCGTGCGCGAGACCTGGCCGGAGCTCTTCAAAGAACCATCGGACACATGAGCGACTCCTGGACCAAGACCTTCACCGTGCGCTTCGGCGACACGGACCTCGCAGGGATCGCCTACTACCCGCGCATGTTCGACTTCATCCACAAGGCGATGGAGGACTTCTTCGCTGGCCAGTGCGGCGTCACCTACCCGGAGCTCATCTCCGAGCGCCGCGTCGGCTTCCCGCTCGTGAAGAGCGATGTCGAGTTCCGCTCGCCGCTCTACTTCGGCGATGTGGCCACGATCAGCGTCACGACAACCAAGGTCGGAAACTCCTCCATCGGCTTCCGCTACCGCTTCAGCGTCGGGGACCGCGAGTGCTTCGACGCCAAGATGACTGTGTGCTGCGTCGAGATGGACACCATCAAGACGATCCCCATCCCTGAAGACCTGCGCCCCGGCCTCGAGGCCGTATTGGAGACTGACGCTTGAGGATCGGTGAGGCCTACGAGGGCGAGCGCCCTGTCTACAGCTTTGAGTTCTTCCCGCCCAGGACCGACGAGGGCGCGGCGAACCTCATGAAGGCTGCCGCCGACCTGAAGGAGGCGGTGCAGCCTGACTTCATCTCTGTCACCTACGGCGCTGGCGGGACGACGAGGGACCGGACCTTCGAGGCCGTCACTCAGATCCACAAGGACCTGCGCATCCGCACGATGGCGCACCAGACCTGCGTGGCCGCCACCAAGATGGACATCGCCTCGACCATTGAGCGGCTCTGGAACGCCGGGATCATCAACGTCCTGGCCTTACGAGGTGACCCGCCGGGAGATGACGAGACCTTCGTCCCCCCGGAGAACGGCTACAGCCACGCGAGCGACCTCATCGAGTGGCTGCGCGAGAACACGGAGATGGAGGTCGGCGCGGCCTGCTATCCAGAGAAGCACCCCGAGTCACCTGATGAGGCGGACGACATGAAGTGGACAGCCCACAAGGTCGACGTGGGCGCCTCCTTCCTCATCACCCAGCTCTTCTTCGACAACGCGAGCTACTTCGACTTCGTCGAGCGCGCGCGAGAGAACGGGGTCAAGGTGCCGATCGTCCCGGGCATCATGCCGATCACCAACGTGAGCCAGATCGAGCGCTTCACCAAGATGTGTGGTGCGAAGATCCCCGAGGAGCTGCGGGAGCGCCTGCACGCCGTCGCGGATGACCCCGCCATCGTGATGGCGACCGGCATCGAGCACGCCATCACCCAGTGCCGCGAGCTCTTGGAGCGCGGCGCCCCCGGGCTGCACTTCTATACGCTCAACAAGAGCTACGCGACGCGCTCGATCCTCGCGGCGCTGCGTTAGCAGCTCAGGCGGCGCGGTCGCCAGCGAGCCACATCCGCACGAGGTGCCGCTCCTTGCCAGGCAGGTCTTCGTAGGGCGTGCGGTTGTGGGCGACGTCGCGGTTGTCGATGAAGAGCGCGTCTCCCGGCCGCAGGTGGAGCTGGGCGTGGAGGCTGCGGTCCGCGAAGAGCTCGTCCAGGAGATCCATCGCGGTCACGTCCTCATCGCTGAGCGCGATCCCAGCGCGCTCGGCGCCCTTCTCGATCCAGTAGCGCATGTAGCGCAGGGTCACGGCGCCGCTCTCTCGCGTCTGGAAGACGGGGAAGCGGTTTGCGAGGAGCGCAGCGTCCGTCCGCTGAGTCCCCGGAGTGACGATGTCGCGGACGTAGTTGTTGTAGAGGCGCTCCAAGAGCTCCGGCGCCAGGCGCTGCATCTCCTCGTGGACTAGGCTCGCGCTCGCGATCTGGCTGTCGCCTCCCTCGGCGTCCTGCAGGCAGAGGAGCCCGATGTAGCGCGGGAGGGTCTCGAGCCGGGCGCTGTCGGTGTGGAAGGAGGTCGTGTGCCGGGTCTGTGAGACGGGGATGGGTTTGTTGAGGTAGGAGCCTCCCTGATCCCTCACGTCGTAGAGCCTGCCGTAGTTCTCGAGCGGGCTCCCCAGGCGGCAGCCGATGGCGAGGTAGACGAGGCGCGCCGCCGCCGGGTCTCCGGGGAGGCCGTGCAGCCAGGCGACGCCGGGGCCACCGGGACCGAGCGCTGCGCGCGCGCGCGCTGCGAGCGCGTCGATCGCGGGCAGGGAGAGGTTCGCGGAGTCGAGCCTTTGGAGCGGGTCACGCTGCTCCTCCGCCCACGCGAGGAGCGCGTCGAGGTCTCGCTCGACCGAGGACGAGGCGTCGAGCCGCCAGCCCTCCAGCTCTTGCAAGGCGAGGGCGTCCCAGCAGTGGAGGGGATCAATCTCGCGCACGCGTCACCTCGAAGGCCACGTGGAGGGGGAGCCCGCGCAGCGGACCGAAGAACTCAGGGTCGAGCTCCAAGTGCTCCGCTGTGACCGTGAGCTCTGTGACTCGGGGAGCCTTGGTGAAGCCCGCTTGCTCTAAGGCGCGCGAGTACTCGTCCATAGGCTTGTGGACGCAGCGGACGGGGACGCTCTCGCCGTCGCGCCGCCAGATGCGGCCCTCGAGCTGGCGATCCCGCGCGGAGAAGTAGTCCAAGCCCTCTGTGTCGAAGAAGAAGGGCGGCTCGGCGGGGCGGTCGAGGAAGGGGAAGGCGGGGTGCGGCGCCGTGAAGAGGAAGCGTCCCCCGGGGGCGAGGTGGTCGTGGACCTTCTTGAGCACCGCGCACATCTCGTCGCAGCTGAGGTAGTTGAACAGGAAGACCGCGAGGACGAGGTCGAACTCCTCCTCGAGGTCGAGCTCCGTCGCGGAGGCGACGCGGTAGTCGATCCCGAGCGGCGCGGCCGCTTCTGCGGCGCGGGCGAGGTCGATCATCCCGCTGGAGATGTCGACGCTTAAGAGGCGAGCTGGCGCCCGCGCTGCGAGCTGCCTCGACACATAGCCCTCTCCGCAGCCGAGGTCGAGGACGCGCGCGCCCTCGAGCTCTCCGGCCCGCTCCAAGACGAAGGGTCGGGCGGTGTAGTCGGAGAGGAGGACGGGCTCAGTGCGGACCCAGGTGTCCGCGGCGCCGTCGTAGAGCTCGGCGGTGCTGGGGTTCGTCATGCCGCCTCCTCCTTGGCCTTCATGGCCTCTTGGTGGAGCGCGCTCCAAAAGTCGGCGCGCAGGTCGAGGGCAGCCCTCATCCCGCGGGCGAGGGCTGCGCGGCCCTCGCCGTCTGTGGCGAGGCGCTCCGCGAGCTCGAGGAGGCTCGCGGCGTGTGCGTCATCTACGAGGGCGTGGAGGACGAGGAAGCTGCGGCCCTCTGGGTGGATGCAGCCGAAGCGGTCCACGCCTCTCAGGACCATCGCGTACATGTTTGAGACGACGAGCTCGGTCCCTAGCCCCAGCGCGCCGACGGCGGCGGCGGGGTGATCTGTCTCGAGGAGGTGAAGGAGCGCGTCGCGCCAGCGGGCCACAGGCGAGCCAGGCTCGACCGCGCCGCCGGGCTCCACGCCCAAGCTCTCCTGAAATCTCCTGAAGAGCTCCGGGTGGGGGACGCCGTCTACCCACTCGCGGCGGAGGCCCGCCTCTTCCAGCTCTCTCAGGGTCTCCTCGTCATAGCGGCCGACCTCTTCAGCCTTGTTCTCATCCAGGACGCTCTTGAGCTCCTCGGGCAGGCGCGCCTCGACCGCTGCGAGGAAGCGCGGGAACCAGGCGCTGTACCCGGCGTACTGGTGGGCGAAATCCTGCAGCGCCCTGCGAGGGTCTTCAAAGGAGCCTACAGCGAGAGCGCGGAGATATGGGTGGCGTACGGACTCGTGACCGAGCGCCTCAGCTCCTAGCGCTTGGACAAGAGATCGATCTCTCGATGTTGTGGGGTGTGTGCCCTGCATGGATGACTCCGGGGAGGGGAGACTCGTCACACCAACAAGTGCCGCGTGAGCGTCGATGCTGGACGCTCATTCGTCAGATCTTCGGCTCTAGCGGGGATCACGAGCTCTCTCTCTCCCATAAGCCGACACAGGCGCTGGACCGAAGCCCTTTTCTGGGTGGGGCTCTTGAGGCCCCGTGAGGGGGCCCTACTGGAGGATCGGGAGGCTGGCGTGCTCGCGGATGGCGAGGCGCTGGGCGACCTTACCTGCGGCCTCGGTGAAGGCCCTCGCGAGGTGCGAGTCCGGGTGCGAGATGACGACCGGGTCTCCGGCGTCCCCGCCGACGCGCACCGAGGGGTTGAGGGGGACCGAGCCGATGACCGGGAAGTTGTGGCGCTGCGCGAGGCGCTCGGCGCCGCCCTGACCGAAGACGTGGGCGATGGTCTCGAAGCGCCCCTCGGCGTCAGTGGTGACGGTCTCGGTGCGGTCTCCGAGGTCGAGCTGTACCTGCGCGCCCTCCGCTGCGCCGTCGACTTGTCCCGAGACGCTGTAGCCGGCCATGTTCTCGACGATGCCGAGGATCTCGACCTTCACCTGCTTGAACATGCTGACGGCCTTGCCGACGTCAAAGGTGCTCACCGCCTGCGGGGTCGTCACGAGGACCGCGCCGGAGAGCGGGACGATCTGTGCGAGGGAGAGCTGGGCGTCGCCGGTGCCGGGGGGCATGTCGACGAGGAGGTAGTCGAGCTCGCCCCAGACCACGTCGCCCAGGAACTGCTCGATGAGCTTGTGGACCATCGGGCCGCGCCAGATGACGGGCTTCTCCTCGTCGAGGAGGTAGCCGATGGACATGGTCTTCACGCCGTGCCGCTCCTTGGGGAGGAGCTTCTGGCCCTCTTGGTCAGGCTGGCCGGCCATGCCGAGCATCATCGGGATGTCGGGGCCGTAGACGTCGCAGTCGAGGATGCCGACCTTGGCGCCTGCCTTGGCGAGGGCGCACGCGAGGTTGACGGTGACGGTGCTCTTGCCGACGCCGCCCTTGCCAGAGGACACGGCGACGATGTGCTTGATGTCGGGCGAGATCTCGCGCTTCTCCTGCGTGCCCTTCACCTCCGCTGTCATCTCGACGTTGACCTTCTCTGCGCCTTCTAGGGCTGAGAGCTTGTCGATGGCCTCCTGCTTGAGCTGGTCCTTCACCGGGCAGGCAGGGGTCGTGAGGTTGATCACGACGTCGACGACGCCATCACACACAGCGGCCTTCGTGATGAAGCCCAAGCTCACGATGTCCCGGTTGAGGTCGGGATCGTTGATCGTTGAGAGCTGTGCGAGGACTTGTTCCTTGGTGACACTCATTTGTTCTGTGTGGAGTGAGGTGCGGGCTCTTACTGGCGGGCGGGTTTGGGTGCTGCTTCTCGGCTTGGCAACCGCCCATCATAAATCATGTGGGCTCTGGTTGGACGACAACTCGGAAAGGCTCGGGAAGAAAGGACCCCGTGAGGCGTCCACCAGCCCGCATCGAGGTCCCCGGCTCACTCATGAACCTAGACATGGAGCCACAATGAACCTCACACCTGTCCTCTTCACGGCCCTCGTAGCGGCCGGCCTGCTCTCTCCCTCTACCCCCGTTGACGTCCAATCCAAGGGCTATGAGCTGCCTCCCGCTAGCTCGGAGGTCTTCATCCGCTCAGGTGGCGAACGTGAGACGAGCCTCCTAGAGGCGATCACCATGACGGCCGAAGCCAGCGGCGTTCAGGTGCACACAGACGCCGCTGTCACGTCTCGGCTGAGCAAGCTCTCCGCCGGTTTTGATCGGGACTTCACGATCTCGGCAGAGGACGCCTGGGCCGTCACAGAGCACGCGCTCATGCAGAGCGGCTTCGTGCTCTCGGTACTCCGACATGGTGGCACCTATGTGGTGGCAGTGAAGGATGGGAGGGAGAGCCTGAACGAGGTGGACTCCGTCTTTCAGGCGGTGAGAGTAGAAGACCTCGGCTACGTCAGGGAGCACCCCGCGATCCTCTTCGAACTCTCCCTCGAGCTTGAGAACATCGACGTGCGTACGACCAGCAGGGAGCTTCGCATGCTCATCAGTGATGATGGCTCCTTCCAGTACATCCCGATGGGGACCCATGACCTCCTCTTGAAAGGGGTCGGTCACCGAGTCGGTGCCGTCGCGGAGCTCCTCCTCTCGCTCAATGAGCGCGCGGGAAAACGCCGCAGCGTACAGAACGAGGAAACGGAAGCGAGCAGCGAGGGTTGAGCCTTATGCTGCGGGCATGACGCCCCCGAGCGAGCTCCCCAAGGCGGTCTGCCTCCTCTCTGGAGGCCTGGACTCTGCCGTGACCCTCGCCGAAGCCCGCGCTGCGGGCTTCGAGACGTACGCGATCAGCGTGAGCTATGGCCAGCGTCACGAGGTCGAGCTCGACGCCGCCGCGCGCGTGGCGGAGGCCCTCGGTGCGAAGGAGCACCGCGTCGTCGCGGTGGACCTCAGCGCGATCGGCGGCTCGGCGCTTACGGATGACATCGACGTGCCGAAGGACCGCCCTGAGGCCGCGATCGGCGAAGGGGTGCCCGTCACCTACGTGCCAGCGCGGAACTCCGTGTTCCTCTCTCTCGCCTTGGGCTGGGCGGAGCTCTTGCGGGCGAGGGACCTCTTCATCGGAGCGAACATCGTCGACTACTCCGGCTACCCGGACTGCAGGCCTGAGTTCTTGAGGGCCTTCGAGGGGCTGGCAGAGGTCGCGACCGTCGCTGGCGCAGAGGCCGGCGCTAAGTTCCGGGTGAACGCGCCGCTCTTGGAGATGACGAAGGCCGAGATCGTCACGCGCGGCGTCGAGCTCGGGGTCGACCTCGGGATGACCCACTCCTGCTATGACCCCGTGGTCACGGAGGAGGGGGTCAGCTCTTGTGGGCGCTGTGACACATGCATCCTGCGCTTGGCCGGATTCAAGGAGGCTGGGGTGGAAGATCCCATCGCATACGCAGAGGTCATAGAGAGTGATGGGTGACTCCGCTCGAGACGCGCGCGGCGAGGCCTTCGACAGGCTGCTCGAGATTGTCGACAAGCTCCGCGCTCCGGACGGGTGCCCCTGGGACAGGAAGCAGACCGTCCTGACCATGGCGCCGCACCTCATCGAGGAGTCCTATGAGCTCTTGGAGGCCGTGGAGTCAGGCGCGGACTCCGACGTAATAGAGGAGGCTGGCGACGTGATGATGGTCGTGGCCATGATCTGTCGCATCGCCGAGGAGAACGGGCGCTTCGACCTGGGAGATGCGTCGCGGGCGATCGCTGACAAGCTCGTGCGCCGTCACCCCCACGTGTTCGGCGAGGAGAAGATCACAGAGGCCGAGGAGGTCGTCGGCCGTTGGGAGGCGATCAAGAAGGCGGAGCGCGCAGGCAAAGACGAAGACGCGAGCGCCCTCGCTGGGGTCCCGAAGGCCTTGCCCGCGCTGCAGCGCGCGCAGCGGACTTGCGAGAAGGCGGTCGCTGCTGGCTTCGCATGGGAGGACGCCCGCGGTGCCCTCGCCAAGCTGAAGGAGGAGGGCGAAGAGCTGGAGGCCGAGCTGGAGGGGGTCGCTAGCGCAGATGACCTGCAGGGCGAGCAGAGAGAGCGGGCCCAGGCCGAGCTCGGTGACGTCCTCCTGGCTGGCGCGCAGCTCGGGAATTACCTCGGGATGGACGCCGAGAGCGCCTGCAGAGCGGCCGTGCGGCGCTTTGAGGAGCGCTTTCGGCGCATGGAGAGCTCCCTCGGAGAGGGCGGGGTCACCGGACATCCCCTGGCGCGCCTGATCGCGGCCTGGGAAGAGGCTAAGGCCATTTGCTGAGGAGTAGAGCGGCCTCGCACTGGACAGGAGGGAGGCCGCCGCTACAATTCCGCGCTCCCCGCGGGGATGTAGCTCAATTGGTTAGAGTGCCGGCCTGTCACGCCGGAGGTTGCGGGTTCAAGTCCCGTCATCCTCGCCATCCCGCACAAGCCCCCCGTCCTGATCGATGGGGGGTTTTTTCTTCATGACGAGCCGCGTGAGACAAGACGGAATCCACGACCTGCCCGAGCCGGGTTGGGTGGACTCTCTTGAGGCGCTGGACGCGCTGTGTGAGGAGCTCGCTGACGTCGATGAGATCGCCATCGACATGGAGGCCGACAGCTACTACAGCTACCGAGAGAAGATCTGCCTGATCCAGATCTCCGCGAAGGGGAAGGACTGGCTCGTGGACCCGCTCGCTGGCTTCGACATCGGGAAGATCGGTGAGCTCCTCGCGGACCCCACGAAGTGCAAGCTCTTCCACGACGGCGAGTACGACGTGCTCCTCTTCCAGCGGCAGTACGGCTTCACGATGGCGAACCTCTACGACACCCGCGCGGCAGAGGCGACGTTGGGCTCGGAGGCGCCAGGCCTCGGCGCGGTCCTCCAAGAGCGCTTCGGGATCGAGCTCGACAAGAGCCTCCAGCGCTCAGACTGGGGGAAGCGTCCGCTCACCGATAAGCAGATCGCCTACGCACGCCTCGACACGCGCTTCCTCTCTGAGCTCCGGAGTGAGC
>JAKVCE010000160.1 GCA_022447405.1 Planctomycetota bacterium
CCGCTCGCTGTAGAGGGCGGCGAGTCTGTTGAGGTGACCCTGGACGCGACAGACTCTGTGCGCCTCCTCGCGGACGCGGGCTTCTCGGTGAGAGGCCCTTGCACCGTCCGAATCCCAGACAGGGGCTTCGTCTTGGAGTGTGATGGGGCGCTCCTCGGCACGGGCGGGCGGCAAGGGGGCTTCGGCTGGCTCTCTGCTTCCGGCGGAGTGCGGGCGAGCCTGGGGCAGGTCGACTACCAGGGGGAGGACCTCGAGGTCCGCAGCTTCGCGAGCCCAGATGGAGAGGTGGAGTGGACCGCGCGCGCCACGGAGGGCGCGGTCTTGAGCGGGGCGCTCGAGGGAGCTGAGGACCAGGAGTACCGGGCGAAGGTCAGCGGAGCCTTGGAGTTGGCGACCCGCGGTGAGGAGCTGATCATCCGCAAGGCGGAAGATGTGGACCTCAGCGTAGAGGGAGCAGAGCCGCTCCAGCTCTTCGCCGGGAGCCTCAGCGAGGCCTCGCTCGCGGCGAGGACCTTCCGGGCGAGCGGCGGGGTCCGGTTCGCCGACACTCAGCTCCGCGCCGAGGCAGAGGAGGCCGTCGTAGAGCCCGGCGGGCGCTCCACCTTGCGCGGGGGCGAGTCTGCGCCGGTCCGAGTTCAGCTCGTGGCCAGCGGGCCGCTCCAGGGAGGAGAGGTCTTAGCTCGCGAGGTCCGCTCTGGCCCAGGCGAGCTCATCGCGGCCGGTGAGGTCGAGGCGATCTTTCAGCGCGCCTCTGAGACCCTGAGCCTGGAGGCGGCGCTGCTAGAGGCCTCGTTTCAGACGAGCACCGACGGGGAGCCAGCAGAAGGCCCGGTGCTCATGTCGCTCAGAGAGGTGGAGCGCTGTCGCTTGATCACCCCGACAGAGACGACCTCTTGGAGCGCGGAGCAGACGAGCTTGTCGCTCATCGCTCGCTCTTCAGAGGAGAGCGAGGCGGGCCAGGCGACCAGCTTCGAGCTCCGCGGCGCGCTCGCCTCTGGGGGCGTCTTGCTCGAACGGCTCACGGAGCGCGCGTCCTTCGCCGCCTCCGGTGAGCGCCTGGAGCTGGACGCCAGCGGGAGCGTCGCCTTGGCTGGAGTGGAGGGGAGCTTCGTCAGGGTCTCGGGGGCCTCCAAAGATGGGCGGGCCTTCGGGCGGCTGATCGCGAGAGAGGTCTGGCTGAGCGAAGGTCGCATGTCAGCGCGCAGCGCGACGATGTCATACCAGGACGACGTCGAGCAGGAGATCTTCATCAAGGCGGTCTCGGCAGACCAGATCGAGCTCTCCGGGGAGCGCGCAGAGCTCAGGGGCGGGGTGCGGGTCGAGGGCGAGACGCGGGGCGAGGGCGCGTGGACGCTGCGGTCTGAGAGCGCGCTCATCGAGGGAGGGAGCGTGGTCGCGGGGGGCGGCTTCGAGTGGAGGGGCGAAGGGGGCGTGATGGCGACCGGCGACGCCTTGCGGGCCACGAGCGAGCGCGTCGACCTAGAGGGCGCGCCGGCTCGGATGCGGCTCGCCGGCCTCGAGTGGGAGGCCGACGACATCCGCTTCGATCGACAGCGCATGCTGCTCGAGGCGGGCAAGGGGCGAGTGCGCTCCACCAAGGGCGACCCCATCGAGCTCAGCTACGAGGAGCTCCGGCCGATCGAGGGCCAGGACGCGTCGATCCTCGCGCTGCGCAGCCCGCGCTTCGTCCGCGGGGAGACGGAGGCGAGGGCGGAGTGGGCGCTCCTCTGGGTAGACCAGGACGGAGAGGGCGCAGCAGACAAGCCAGAGGGGGAGGGGCCCAACCTCTTTGGTCGCGTCGACGCCCAAGGGCTCTCCTCTGCCCTCGATGAGGTCTACATCGAGGGGCGGGTCGAGGTCACGGAGGCCGGCGTGCGGCGCGCGGAGGTCGACGCCGTCTACCTCGACCTCGTCGAGGGGCGCGGCTGGTTGAAGGGGGCGCGGCTGACCTTGCCCGCTGAGGTCGGAGGGGAGGAGACGACCCTCGCGGTCGACGCGGAGTGGCTGCGCCACACAGCGGACGGGTCACTGACAGCGAACAGCGCGCGGCTCACCACATGCGATCATGTTGACCCTCACTACTTCATCCGCACCAAGGACCTGCGCTTAAAGCCCAGCGACGCAGAGGGGGTCCACTGGGACATCTCGATCCGCTCCAACGACCTCGTCTTCGAGGGCGGCCTCTCTCTGCCTCTGCCTGCGATTGAGTACGAGGCAGACAAGGCCGGCAACCCGCTCATCGACCGCCTGATCCTCGGCGACACGGCGCGCTTCGGGACCTTCTTGGAGGCCACAGTGGACGGAGAGCTCGGGGTCATCGAGCGCGCAGCCTCCTTCGTCACAGGGACGGACCCAGAGGACATCTCGGGTGGCGTCGAGTACCGAGGCTCTTGGTTGGGAGAGCGCGGCCTGATGCTGGGGCTCGGCGCGGACATCGAGGCGGAGGACCGCTTCTGGTTCAGGCTCTACGCGGACGGGCTGGACGACGGCTCGCGAGACAAGGGGACCGTGCGCGTTAGCCCGAGCGACCGGGCCGACTTCCGCAGCTGGGTCCGCGCTCGCGGGCGGGCTGAGCTCGACGAGGGGGAGTGGGTCGACTTCGCCTTCAGCCAGCAGAGCGACGCCGGTGTGCAGGCAGAGTTCTTCGAGCGGGACTTCCTCCGCTATGAAGAGCGAGAGAACTACCTCCACTGGAGGAAGGCCAAGGGCGAAGACTACACGGCCGCGCGCGTGAAGCTGCGCGCGGGGGACTTCCGGAATGAGGTGGAGGAGCTCCCGTCGCTGGCCTACTCGCACGGGCTGACTCCGCTCTTCGATGTCGGCGAACGCCCAGTCCTCTATCAGGCCAGCGCAGACTTCGGCAACTACAGGCGGAAGGAGGGGAGCGGCGGCGTGATCTCGCCCTTCGACCCCTTCTTCGACGCGCCGCTCGGTACGCGGGAGGTCATGCGCCTCGACACGAGGCACCGGCTCGAGCTGCCCGTGCGCTTCGCGGACGGCGGCGTCACCGCGGTGCCTTTCATGCAGCTGGTCGGGACGCACTGGAGCGAAGGGGTCGACGCGGGCGACTCGCCGCACCGGGGCGCGCTCTCCGCAGGGCTCGCGCTCTCGACCACCCTTTGGAAGAGGACGGCGTCTGGCGGGGTGCACACCGTCGCGCCCTTCATCTCTGTGTCGGGAGACGCGTGGTCCGAAGCGGGCGAGGGTGACCCGATCGCGCTCGACGCCATCGAGGACCCGCTGCCGGGAGACCACGCCGACCTCGGCGTCCACAGCCGCTGGAGTGACCAGGAGACCGGGGAGTCCGTCGACCTCTCGCTCTTTGGTCGCTACGCGAGGGACACGGAGACAGTCCTGCCCCTCGAGGTCCTCGCCGAGTACCTCGGCCACGTCGGTGAGGTGCCCTTGGCCTTCCAGCACGACGGCCGCTACGACCTCGAAGCGGGAGAGACGCTCTACTCGCGCTCTGCGGTCGGGCTTGAGCCCATGGATGGCCTCTCGTGGGAGCTCGGCTTCCACCAAGGCAAGGACACGGCAGGCGCCCAGCTCTTCGAGGCAGCGTCCGTCGGAGGCCGCTGGCGGATCTCGCCCAAGTGGGAGCTCGAGGCGCGGCAGACGATCTCCCTCATGGGCTCAGACGAGCTGGCGAGCCGCCTCGTCTTGCGCCGCTACACACACGACCTCATCTTGGACGTGGAGCTCTCAGAGCGGCTGGGTGAGGGCGGCTCCTCTGTCTCCTTCTCCCTCTCGCCGGTCATTGGCTGGTCGAGGGATCGCTTGGGAGTGTTGGACCACTGGCTCGCGCCCCGACGCTAAGCTCTCTGTCTCATGTTGGCGTTCATCTCAAACCTGCACTTCGCCGAGCTGCTCCTGATCGTGCTCGTGGGGATCATGGTCTTCGGCCGCAACCTCCCCCGCATCGCGGTGCAGGCCTGGACGCAGCTGACGAAGATGCGCCGCAGCATGAACAAGGTTTGGCGTGAGACCGGGGTGCAGGACGAGATCCGCCGCATGCAGCGCGAGCTCCGCGAGGCGGAGTACGAGGTGCGCGACGCCGCGCGACGTGCCGTCGAGGCTGAGGAGGCGGCTGAGGGCGAGAGCGAAGCAGATGAGGCGGAGGCGTTCGAGGGGGCCGAGCACGACGAGCACTACTACGACGCCGACGCTGGTCATCAGATGCCCGAGGAGGAGGCGCCTGATGAGCCCGAAGGCGAGGCTGCCCGGCGCGCGGACCCGGAGCCGAGCCCTGGGCCGGACCCGTACCCCGGAGACACGGAGAAGGAGTGATGTACCGCCTCGGGTACAACACGAACGGGCTGGCACATCATCGCCTGGACGACGCGCTCGCCCTCTTGGCGGACACGGGATACGAGGGCGTCGCGCTCACTCTGGACGTCCAACACCTGGACCCTTTCACCGCGACCCCCGATGACATCGAGGCGGTGAGACGCCGAGCGGAAGAGCTCGGGCTCGCAGTCGCAGTAGAGACAGGCGCGCGCTATGTGCTCGACCCGAAGCTGAAGCACGCGCCGAACCTCTTGGACGAAGAGGCCGCCGGACGCGAGCGCCGCGTCGACTTCTACGCGCGCGCCGCGAAGACTGCCGCAGGCCTGGGCGCGGGACTCATCTCCATCTGGGCTGGCGCTCCTTCGGACGGCGTGAACGCGGAGTCAGAGGACGGCGAGCGGAAAGACGCGCTCTGGGAGCGCCTGGTCGAGGGCACGCGAGAGACCCTCGCGGCCTGCGCTGAGTCCGGCGTGACGCTCTGCTTCGAGCCAGAGCCGGGGATGTTCATCGAGCGCCCTGCGGGCTTCGTTGAGCTGAAGGAGCGGCTGGGCTCAGACGGGAAGGCCCTGGCGATGACTCTCGATGTGGGGCACCTGCTCTGCACGAACGACCTCCCCGTGGGAGATGTGATCCGCTCCTACGCTGAACACATCCGACACGTGCACCTAGACGACATCGCAGGCGGCGTGCACGAGCACCGCATGTTCGGCGAGGGTGAGCTCAACCTCTCCGAGACGCTCCAGGCGCTCAGCGAGATTGGCTTTGAAGGGATGGCTGCGGTTGAGCTCTCCCGCGACAGCCACCGAGGCACCGCCGCCGCCGAAGAGGCGATGCAGCACCTGCGCGCAGCGAAGGGCTGAGCGCCCGCTCAGGAGAGCGCGACAGAAACGCAGGCCGGTAAAAGGAAGGCGATCAGGAAACACCCTCGCTCCCCGTTGGCCAAAGGGGTCCGAATCATCGAGGAGATGCAATTGAAGCCCAAGATCAGCTGCATGGGCGTGAGCAACACGAGGCCGAACCGAAAACCCCACTCAGGTGAAATTCCTCCGGGGAAGAGGAGCAGCGTGCCGAGGAGGGTTAGGCCTAAACCGAGCGTGAGCCAAAGGGACGGTTTGGTGCTTCGGCGCTGCACGCGGGCAGAGGCGCGCTTGGATAATTCCGAGCGACCCTCCCGCAGGGGGGGAGGGAAGCTCAAGATCAACGCCCAGAAGGTACCCTGGGCTGACGTGAAGCCGAGCAGGGCAGGCACAAGAAACCTGGGCTCTGCAAAGGGTCCGGTCAACAAGAGGAAGTACGGGGCCGCGAGGAGTGGAACAAACCGAAGCATGGCCACAATGCGCAGGTTCTGACCCATCGGAAAGCCCCAGGCGGAATAGCGTGACCAC
>JAKVCE010000161.1 GCA_022447405.1 Planctomycetota bacterium
GGAGGACCTCACCGGGTGGTCGCACCTCTGCCAGGGCGCGATCACGGCGACGCTCTTCTACGAGCCCTCGACGAGGACCCGCCTCTCGTTTGAGTCGGCGACGCAGCGCCTCGGCGGGGGAGTGATCACCGCGGCCGACATGCGCAACTCCAGCGCGTCCAAAGGCGAGTCTCTCGCGGCCACGGTCCGGGTCGTGAGCTCAAGCTACGCGGCCCTCCTTGTCCTGCGACACCCCTCGGAGGGCGCCGCTCGGCTCGCTGCGGAGTACGCGGGCGTCCCCGTCATCAACGCGGGGGACGGGAGCCACGAGCACCCGACGCAGACGCTCTGCGATCTCTACAGCCTTTGGGTGGAGCACGGACACCTCGAGGGCTTGGACGTCGTCCTCGCTGGCGACCTCCGCTACAGCCGCACCATCCACTCCTTCGCCTACGCCCTCGCGCGCTTCGGCGCCAACCTCGTCTGCATCCCACAGCACGGCTTCGAGCTGCCGCCCTACGTGGTGAAGCGCTTGCGAGAGGAGTTCGGGGTCGAGCCTGTGCGCGCGAGCGGCAAGCGCCTCGGAGACCTCGCCAAGTCCAGCGACGTGGTCTACCTCACCCCGCAGAAGCCGCACCAGCTCAGCCTGTTCACGGACGCGAAGGGGAAAGCGCAGGACATCCAGCACGTGCACGCCGTCTACATGACGCGGCCTCAGACCGAGCGATACGCCAGCGGCGGCTCGGATGAGTCCGAGGAGTACATGCAGCTTGGCAAAAACACCATGGCGGCCGAGTCGCTCAAGGACGCGGTCGTGATGCACCCCTTGCCGCGGCGAGACGAGATCTCGGCGGACTTCGACAGCGACCCGCGCGGCATCTACTTCAAGCAGGCGGCCCGCGGCGTCCCCGTGCGGATGGCGCTGCTCGCAGCCTTCCTCGGGAAGGTAGATGTCTTTGACTCCGAGCCCCGGCCAGCGCTGGAGCTTCGTGGGGGAGAGAAGGACGAGGTTTGCTGCCCCAAGGAGAGCTGCATCTCCCGAACGGAGCTGCGGCACGCAGACACCAAGTACAAGATCATCTCCCGCGTCCCGCTGCAGGTGGCCTGCGCCTACTGCTCACATGAGATCGCGGTCGGAGCGGTCGGGTGCCGGAGGACGCAGCAGTGGCATGATCCGGCCTCTCCGCAGCTGAAAAAGGTCCGTCCGGAGGAGATGGCCTTCTACGGGGACCCAGGAGCAGCCGAGGCGCGCGGATACCAGCCCGCCTCAGGCCCTAGCGAGGCGACCCAAGAGGCCGCCCCTCCTGTGCTCTAGCGATCGTGCGGTATCGCACGATCTCCCTTAGTGGGGTCGCTGAGTCGGCTGAGCGCAGCGCGCCCCGTTTGTTGTAAGTCTTTTTATTAGAGTAACTTATAGATTTTTTGTGCCTGCTGTGTGAGCGGCACAGGGTTTGATCTTCTGAAGGACCGCCGGCCCCGGATCGACCTTGGGGTGGTCTGTTTCCGTCCCTCTGGGCGGGTTCGATCCGGTGAGCCGGCGCGTTCTTTCTCTCCCTGTTCCCTTGGTTCTATCCGAGCTGCCCTAGGGGGTGGCCAGGCCTCCAGGTGACCCTTTTCCTGACTCCACAGGGCTCGAGGGCTTGACCCCTGCTCCTGGAGCGTGAGAATGGGGGTCCCGAATTGTCGGACCAGACCTCCAGACTCACAGGAAAGGCCGGTTCTGTCTGCCAAGAGGCGTAGTCAACTACGCCTCAGGCGGATATCGCAGGAGCGACCTGACCTCGTGGGCGTTGTCTTGTCTCGACAGGCGGGTGCCGGGCTTAGGCCCACCCAGAAATGAGTCAGCGCGGTCGCCACACGGCGGCGCTTCGAGAAGACAGCACACAAATCGAGATAGACCCGAATCCAGGGATCCACTCACAGATCGACTGAACCTCAGTCCTGTGAGGACCTCCTCTTTCGTCACCCTCTCATGAACCAGCTCTCACAGTTCAATCACTCCACCCTCTCCGCTTCCCCCAAGGGAGCTTCGCGCCTGCTTCTCGTGAGCGCGGCGACGCTCTCACTCCTCCTCGGAGCGGGCTGCAACCAGAACAGTGACCCCGTGCCCGTCGGCTCCAGCGCTGGCCCGGTCGGCTCCTATCAAGACCTCGACGGTGACAACATCCCCGGCGCCTTCGTCGTGGACTCCAACTACCGCGGCACCACGACCAACCTCCGGATCGAGCGCATGTCTTGGGGTCGCTTGGTGGACATCCTCGACGTCGAAGGGGTCAAGCGTCACGAGGACTTCGTGGTCAATGAGGGGATCCAGACGGACTTCGTGGACTACGAGGTCAAGACGAACCCGATCACGGACAAGACCTCTGTGAGGATCCTCCACGCCTTCGGGAGCGCCTCCTACGTGAGCGCCCTCGAGAACCTCGACGACTCCCTCGGCCCGATCTTCGACAAGAGCCTGGACGTGGACGAGCTGCCGCCCTTCCCGATCATGCCCAGGAACGCGGCGATCTCGATCCAGTTCAACGACATCCTCGACGTGCGCTATGACGCCGGCGATTGGATGGACAGCTCCGGCGGGCTCCTCGTCTCAGCGGCGAGCGGCCAGCTCAACCCCTCTGTGATCCAGGTCATCACGGACTACCCGCCCAGCGTGCCCTACGAGGCCCGCGTGGTCGTCAACTCGAACTACGGTGACCTCGCCGACTACGACGGTGACGGCGAGACGGAGTTCCACCCGACCCGCATTATCGTCGATATGACGGTCTCTGAGCTCGAAGCAGCGGTCAGCGCCCCCCCGCTGACGGTCAACTCTGTGGGCCTGCCCGCGAGCCTTCTCGGCATCACGGACGCGAACCTCGCGCTCCGCATCCCCACCAGCCTCGACCTCCTGAGTGGCCAGTCCATCGTCCTCACGAACCCGACGGACCACCCCCTCGACTTCACCGACAACGGCAGCCGCGACACCTCCTCCCTGACGGACGACGTGGTCCGCGCGATGCGCACCGGCAGCTCTGCTGACGCGAACAACGGCTTCCTCGGAGACGACGTCGCGCCGCAGATCATCGGCAGCCTGACCGTCGACCTCGAGGGCAGCGTGACGACGATCGGCGATCCCGACGACGGACTCTTCCGTATCGCAGAGGCGCGCTTCAACCCGCCCGCTTGTGCGCCGAGTCAGCTCAAGCTGGGTGAGGACGTCCTCGAGTATCAAGGCGTGCGCGCGATCGTGATGGGTGGTGTGCAGGCAGGCTCTGTGGTCTATCAGCTCGACCTCCAAGTCGTCTCTCCCCCTGACGGCGTGATCCAGCTCGGAGTCGCCCAGATCCAGACGCCGTACGATCCCGTGACGGACAACCCGGACTGCTTCCTGCGCTTCTCGCCCAACGCGGGCTCTCCCCCGGTGGAGGACGTCTCCAAGAACTCCCAAGTCCTCGTGCGCTTCTCAGAGCCGATGGACCCCGAGTCGCTCAACCCCTTCGACAACATGACGCTGACCCGCGTCGACATCGAAGATCCGGGCCTCTTGCCGCAGGACTACGTGGTCGGGACAGTGCAGTCCTCCGCTGACCTGCGCGAGTTCTCCTTCGTCCCCTCCCTCCCGCTCGACCGATCGATCGTGGCTGATTACAAGTTCGCCCTCGCAGGCGGTGACGCAGCGCCCACGGACCTCTCGGGCAACGCCATCGACCTCGGCGACATCTTCCGCGTGAGCTTCGCGCTCAGCAACGCAGAGAGCACCTCGGTCTCGAGGGGCTTCGCCCTGCGCTTCGCGGACGTCAATCAGCTCGTCTTGAACGCTGATGACCTCGAGAACAACTGGACCGAGTTCCGTGACGCTCAGCTCATCTACGACCTCAACGCTGAGTCGATCCTGCCGAGGCCGGTGACGCACTACTCGGTCGCTGCTGACCGGGACAAGCCGATCCCCGCCGTCATGACGCCCTTCCCGCAGGGTGTCCAGACGCCGCTCTCGCCCCTCGGCTCGAAGATGCACACGCTCTGGCGCTACTGCGACCTGGGCTTCTCCCTGACAGACGAGACCAACATGAACATCGACGTCGAGGGTCTCGCCTGGGCGCCCGCTGGCGGCAGCGTGGTCTCCGATGCCTACGATGAGTTTGAGGTCCGTGTCGGTCACTCAGCCTGGCTGCCTGACGAGCTCCTCGACCCGAACTCAGGGTTCCCCTCACACCCGCAGTCGGGTCTCAACACGGTCTACGACACGAACTACTTAGACCTCCTCACGGACCCCGGCACCGTGCTGCACCCCCGCGAGCGGGGCTACGTGGTCAACCCCGGCGACCTCTTCATCGGTCAAGGCAACGGCTCGAACATGCTGCCCTTCCCGGTGAACCAAGACGTGCCGGCTGACGAGTTCCTGTACTACACCTGGCGGGACACCTCCCTGCTCGGCACTGCCGGGAACCAGGGCGCTGGCGCTATCACGGACATCGAGGACCTGATCCTCTTCGGCGGCGCAGGGACGGCCAAGACGTACACACCGGGGAACATCCCCTCGATCGGCCTCCCGCTCCTCATGGAGTTCCGCTGCTACGTGGACACGGGCGCCCTCGGCCTCAACGCCTTCGACATCTCGCTCGCGACGAACTCCTCTGCGCGTCCGAACTTCCGCTCCTTCTCGACGGGTGGTTACAACACCAACAACGACCCGGTGTTCAAGGACCCCGACCTCGAGGACGCGGCGGATGGCGGCTTCAACCCCGCGAGCAACCCGCCCGGCGCGACGACCCCCGGCGTGGACAACAGCTTCTACATCGGTCAGGTCGACCTCGTCACCCGCGTGAGCCGCAGTCACTCGATCTGGTTCGACTCTGGGCTCACCAACCCGAGCTATCAGGACCCGGTCGTGGAGCCCGCTCCCGAGGACCTGCCCTCAGGCACCTCGATCGTCATCGACTACCGCGGCGCGACGATCACGAGCATCAACCCGACGACTCAGACGGACACGATCCTCTCCAACCCCGGCCAAATCGACCTCTACGGTGAGCAGGCCTCGGGCAGCCCCGGGACCATCAACTTCGAGAATGGTGACCCGGAGTGGAAGAACGACATCTCAGAGATCGACGGCGCGCAGTTCTTCCAGCTGCGGCTGACCTTCATCTCGAACGCCGCGACTGACCGTACTCCCTGGCTCTCAACCCTCGGTTTCGCCTACGGCGAGTAGAGGCTCCCGCACATGAACCTCCACAGACGAACCCTGCAGAACCCCGTCGACAAGATGAACCAAGACATGCCCGCTCCCCTGAGAACGAAAAGATCGGTCCTCACCCTCGCCCTCTCAGCCGCGCTCTTCGCCGGCTGCACGGGGTCAGACGGTGGCAGCGGTTCTGGCCAGAGTCAGCTGACCTTGGACGCCATCAGCGTCCAGGAGGGGCAGACATGGCAGATCAACCGACCGATCCAGTTCACCTTCTCTGAGCCGATCGACTTCGACACGGTCAACCCCAACACGATCCAGATCAGCCAGACGAGCGGTGAAGGGACGGTGGGTGAGTTCTACATGGACGAGGCCGACCCCCGGCGCCTGTACTGGCAGCCGGTCTGCCCGACCAACGCGGACTACTCTGACTCCGGGCTGCTGCCCTCTACGGAGTACCGGGTCTTCGCACGCGGCGCAGACACGAGCCCCG
>JAKVCE010000162.1 GCA_022447405.1 Planctomycetota bacterium
AGCCAGCGGCGCCGAGCGAGCCGTCATTGTCGTTCCCGCAGGGGCAGACACTGCCTGCGCCTTCACAGAAGGCCGTCCCCACGCTGGGGTCAGGTGCGCCTGCGCTGAGGTTGACCGCGTCAAACTCGAAGCCACCGGTGAAGGTGCCGCCGGCGAAGGTCGTACCGCCAGAGCGGAGGCCGATCTCATTGAAGCGGAAGTCCGGGACGGTCATGTCGAGCGCCTCGCCGGTCTGCGGATAAGGGATCGAGGGGTTGAGGTAGAGCCTCACCCGCTCATCTCCAGGCAAGAAGTCGATGCGCGCGACAAGGTTGGTCAGCACGTCACAGGAGGTGCCTGCGACGGGGAAGTCACCGACTCCGGGCACCCCGATCCCCCACGCGCCGGTCGTCCAAGGGGAGCCGATGAAGAGCTTCTCGCCTACGAACTGCTCGAAGAAGGAGACCCCTCCAAACTGCTCAAGGCAGCCCACGGGGCGCGCTGAGAGGAAGGAGAGCCAGAGGACGCCGCCGTCTCTACCCAGCAATCCGTTCTCTTCGAGGCTGGGCGCCAAGGACACATCAGGCTTGCGATATGCCCCCTCACCCTCAAAGACCACATGGGCCTTGTTTCCGATCCCGTCCATGCCAGGGGCGACGACATCCATCCCGCTCGCTCCAGAGGGGCTGCTCCACCAGACGTCCGCCCAGCCAGTGCCGCCGCTCTGTGCATGTACGGAGCTGGCAGCGGGATAATCGAAGGAGTCTTCGCAGATCGGGGTCTGCGCTCCTGCGAAAGATGAAAATGCGAGGAGGGAGAGTGAAGTGAAGAGAGGGGAGCGCATGTCGAGCACCAGGGATATGAAGGGGAAAATTGGGAGAAGGGTTTTCCTCTACTCAGCCTACCCCAAGGCTGAATTTTTGGGTCATTGAGTGAGGATCACCGCCGTATACGGCCCTAATGAGAGAGTCCCGTTGAAGGGCATCCCATCGTATGCACCTGACTGGGCCGTGAGATCCCAAGCGGGGTGGTTACCAAAGCTCGAGTCGTAGCCAGACCAGTCGCTGTTGAAGCGCACATACCACGTGCCTGACTGCGGTAACCCGATCGTGTAGTCGTCGAAGGGCGTGTTGGAGAAGTTGGCGACGATGATGACGTCGTCTCCAGGCCCGCCCTGATCCCAGCGATGGTAGGCGATGACCTTCGCGGAGTTGTTCACGTGGAAGACGCTCGTCCCCTGCCCACGCAGCCCGCGGCTGTTGTCCCACCAATTCCTGCGGAGTCGGATGAGGTCTCGGTAGAGATCGTGGATCCCAGCGAAGGTCGTGAGCTTGCTCCAGTCGACGGGGTCCTGGTCATCAAACCAGCCGTCCTCCAGGATCTCTTGCCCCTGGAAGAGCATCGGGATCCCAGGGGAGGTCATGACGATGGCGGCCGCGAGGGTAGAGCGCTTCTTGGAGAACCAGCTCGAGGCGTTCCCGGGCCAGATGGACTCAGGGACCCTGGAGCGACCGTTCGCCACCTCGTCGTGAGACTCCGTGTAGATGACGCGCTGGAAGGCGTCGCCGTTGTAGTAATGCATGATCGCGTCCCGCACAGCGTTCATGTCCCTGTCAAAGTCGCTGGGCGTCTCGACCGCGGCGCGGACGGGGTGGATGAACATGGCGTCCCATTGAGCGTCGAAGCCCGCGCCGCCCGCGCCGGTGTCCTTCGTGAGCCAGTCGTTCGGCGCGTTGTACATGTCCTCAGCGATCTGGATCTTCCAGGGCTGACGTGCGTCGACCTCGTCGTTGCACCACTGAATCAGGGACCAGCCGTCGCCGTTCTCGAAGCCCGTGGAGGGGTCCCTGCGGATCGTCGAGGTGGAGTCCCAGCGGAGGCCGTCCACGCGGCTCTCCTCGAGCCATGAGAGGACGTTGTCACGGATGTAGGAGCGGACCTCGCCGCGGCCATAGTCAGGCCGAGAGTCTCCCCAAGGGGTGTAGGCGCGGTCGTCGTTGTAGAAGTAGATCCCACCCCAAGGACCCTCGGACCAGCCGTCGAAGCGCCAGAGGTCCATGTCCGTGGGACCCCAGTGGTTGTAGAGCACGTCGAGGAAGACGGCGATGCCTTGAGCGTGCGCCTCAGCGACGAAGGAGGCGAAGGCCTCGCGACCGCCGTAGACAGACTCGACGGAGTACGGGTGGGAGTAGTTGTAGCCCCAGGAGAAGTCCGCCGGGAACTCACAGATCGGCATGAGCTCGACCGCGTTCACGCCGAGGTCTGCGAGGTAGGGCAGCATCGCCTCGGCGCTCGCGAAGTTCCCCGGCGCGCCCCCCGCCAGGTCGTTGAAGGTCCCGAGGTGGAGCTCGTAGATCACGAGCTCGTTCCAAGGTGGCATCTGGAAGCCGGGATCTGCGCCGTGCACGAGCTCTAGGTCTTGAACCACGCTGTGACCGACGGAGCTCGAGACCTCGCGAGCGCGGGGGTCGTTCTTCCAGCTGGTGTCGCTCCCGTTCGTGAGGGCGAACTTGTACGGGGCGCCGTGCCCGAGCTCGCGCACGTCTAGTGAGAAGTTGCCTGCTCGGTCAGGGACCATCGGCGCGCTCACATCAGACCAGCCGTTGAAGTCCCCCACGAGGTGCACCGCAGTGGCGTTAGGCGCCCACACACGGAATGAGGTCCCGGGGTCACCAGCAGGACCCTCCTCATAGACCGTCGCCCCCATCCCTGCGTGCACCGAGGGGCCCGGACCTCGTGAGTAGAGGATGTTGTAGCTCGTCCCGTCAGGTCGCCAAACGCCGATGTACCAGGTGCCGCTCTCAACCGGGGGGGTGGTCTCAGCGTCGATCGTGATGGACTCTGTGCTGGTGCCGACGTTGAGGCTGGCGAAGTCATACTCGGTGCGCGTCGGCGGCGTCCCGAAGCGGACGTAGAGATCGGCGAGGTCTCCTGCGCCTTGGGCCGTGTCGATCTGCAGGACCCAGTCCCAGTCACGCGCCTCCAGGGCGTAGTGGTCCATCTTCCAACGGACCCGCCCGGGGGCGGGCCCCTGGGCACCGGCAGAGGTGGCTGTCCACTGCGCCTCTACCGGCGCACTGAGTCCGGCCAACAGGCCGAAGAGGACCAGGCACCGACTCAACATGGAGTTTAATTCCCCGAGCTAAACGGTCCGAAGCTCCGCCTGTGGATCACGCGTCCGGTCGAGTCAGAGAGGATGACCTCCTCTCCCACTCCGACGTGCATGTCGTAAGGGCCGACCACAAAGAGCTCCTGCCCGCCTGAGGGCCCCGTCGCTCGAGCGCGGAAGGTGGCCTGGTCCGGCGAGACGTAGATGACCCCGTCCGAGACGATGACAGTGCCGGGGTGGAAAGTAAATTCGATCCCTCCTGAGAGGGTCCAGCCAGAGAGGTCGACGGCGAAGGGGTTGGGGTTGTGGAGCGCGATGAACTCCTCGTCCTGGATCCCGGAGGCCGGGCTCCCCTCGATGTGCCGGATCTTGACGCGCGCGGGGACCGCAGCGTCAGGGATGATCCCGCCGTTTGAGACGTGGTGAGTGACGTAGAAGTGAGTGCGGCGCGGCTCAAGGTACAGCGATTTGATGCGCGCGATGCTGTCCGTAAAGGTGTAGCTCGAACCCCAGGACGGGATCCCCCAGCGCGCGACGTCGAGGGCGACGTCGCTGCTCAGCTCTGCGACCTTCTGGTCGAGGTAGGCCTCAATGAAGCGATCATTCGTCGGAGTGCCGGGCGCCTGCAGGAACTGATCCATCAGCGTGCGCAGGCGACGCCCGTACATCTCGATGATGTCAGGCTGGCTGTACATCGCGTCGATCAGCCGGTTCCAAGGGCCGTCATTCTTCGGGCGGAAGCGATCTCCGAAGAGCGGGTGACAGAGCGGGTCCTGGGTCGAGAACATCGTGTCGTTCAAGACGCCGCCACCGATCGTGTAGTTGCGTCCCACCGTGAGGTCCTTGTCCCACGGGATGAAGCGCCACTCGCCGTCACCGTCCGAGTCCCTGTAGAGGAAGTAGTTCTTCGCGATGTGATCGTTGTCAAACATGAGCGCGGTCGCAGCCAGGTAGCTGATCACCGCGGGGATGTCGACCGTGTCGAAGACGTTCCTCCGCCTGTCAGGGTTGGAGAGTTGGACCCCGTTGGTGAAGGCCTGCAGGTCCGAGTTGTCCTCGTCCAGGCGCGTGACCTTCTCCACTCCCGAGGTCCCGCTGTTGCAGACGTTGTACATCTTGTAGAGGGCGCCGTTCTCGTCGAGGTCCAGGCGCGCGAGGAGGTCCTCGTCGGGCTCCTCGACGAAGACGCAGACGTTGAAGAACTCTCCGTTCTGTTGGAGCCGCGCCTCGTGAGAGATCCCTCCCTTCGCACCGCAGGCCTCGTAGAGCTCATAGCACAAGGTCTGTCGCACGTAGGACTTGTCACCCCACGTGGTGTTCATGTTGATCTCGTCGACGCGTCGTCCGCTCTCCTCCAAGAAGAAGCGGTCCCCATTGTTGAAGTCGAACTTGTAGCTCTTCTTCGGGTAGCCCTGGGACGATCCTCCGCGCGCGTTGGCGCGGATGTTGTCGTAGAAGCGCCCCTCGAACCAGAGGGAGGCGCGCGTCCCAGCCGTCGAGTTCGCCGCCGCAGGGTTCTCCACAAACCAGTGGTAGGTCCTGAGCGAGGTCGCGATCGACGGGTCGTCAACGATGGTGCCGAAGTACTCCGGGTCGCTGAGCGGGTCGATGAAGGGCGGCTCCCTCGTCCCGTTCCAATTCGTATCGAGGGCCGTGATAGACCAGCGCACCATCTCACCTGGCGCGCTCGCGGAGGCGGGGATCTTGGCCGTGTAGATGCCGTCTCCCGCGACAGCGTCCGGAGCAGCGCCGTCATCGAGCATGGGCATGCTCTGCGCGGGGTCAAACATCACCCTGTAGTCGAGCTGCACGAAGCCCGTGGCGCCGAGCGCGCCGATCAAGCGCGCGAGAACGACCACGTCCTCGCCGTCGCTCGGGAGCTCCGGGTAGTAGTCGATGTCCGTCAGGAGCGGGCCGGGAGAGACGTTCTGTGCCCCCGGCGTCGGCGTGTAAAAGTAGTACTCGTTCGTGGTGACGTTCGGCGCGAACTCATAGCCATAGGAGACATCCTCGAACTGCTCTGGATAGGAGCTGCCGAAGGTCGTCGACGCAAAGCTCGCGGTCGGGTCGTAGAGTCCCAAGAACTCCCCGTCTGCGGAGAGCCTGAAGTTCGTGTGCAGCTCGTCGATGGGGTTCGTCAGGTCCTTCGAAGAGGCGAAGACGATGAGGAAGCCGCCGGGGGCGATGTACGAGGCGCCAGGGAAGGTCCATTTGGTCGTCTCTGAGGGATCATCCGTCAGGTGCCAGCCACCGAGATCCAAGACGGTGTTCCCGGGGTTGTGGATCTCGATCCAGTCGGAGGACTCTCCGTCGAGGTCTACGATGCCGTTGTCGTTGTCTGCCAAGAACTCCGAGATGACCGGGTCCTGTGCGATGGCAGTCGAAGAGAGGGCCGCGAGGACGGCAAAGGTGGAGAGACGCATGATTCTTGCAGGTTGTGGAGGGCCCTTGCGGGTGCCCCTTGCCTATCACGGGGGGCAAAAACCGCGGTCCTAGGGGCCTGTAAGTG
>JAKVCE010000163.1 GCA_022447405.1 Planctomycetota bacterium
CAAGCTTCCAACGCCGTCGCGATCGTGAACGGCATCACGGTCGAGCGCACACAGAACACCTTCGACGACGTCATAGAGGGCGTCACCATCGACCTCCTCTCCGCAGACCCTGCGCAGGAAGTCACGATCCAGGTAGGGGCCGACACAGAGGCGATCACGGGCCGTGTTCAAGAGCTCGTGGACGCCTACAACGCCGTCATCAGCTTCATCAATGAGCAGAACGACTACACCGAGGACGGCGGCGCAGGCGGGGCCCTCTTCGGCGACAACCTCCTCGCGCAGGTGAAGCGCAGCATCGACAGCGCGCTCTTTGACGTCGACATCGCGACCGTACAGGCGGACACCGAGGGCTACTCCACCCTCGGCTTGGTCGGGATTGACCGCGAGAGCGACGGCACCTTGAGCGTGGACAGTGATCAGCTCTCCGCCAAGCTCGAGGGTGACCTCGAGGCCTTCGTCGACCTCTTCGCAGACCTCGACGGCTTCGACAACGAGGGCGCTGCAGCCAACACGGCCGGCTACTACGTCGACTCCGGCACCACGGACTCCGGCCTCGCCGCGAGCCTTGAGCGCGCGATCGACGCGATGTTCGGCATCCTCGACAACGTCGGTGGCGCGACGATCAGCGGGATCTTCGACACCCGCGAAGACGCCATCAACGCACGCATCGAGCGCTTCTCCGAGCGCATCGAGGCGCGCGAGACCTACCTCATTCAGTACGAGGAGCGCCTCGTACGCCGCTTCACCGCCCTTGAAGAGCTGATGTCCGGGCTGAACGCCCAGGGCATGGCGCTCCAAAACGCCCTCTCTGGCCTCAACTCATAGGTCCAAGACATGAAGAAACCCACTGCTGCAGACACCTACATGGCCGCCTCTGTCGAGACCGCGCCGCCCCTCAAGATCGTGCGCATGCTCTACGAGGGCGCGATCCGCTTCATCGCCCGCGCCCAAGACGCGGGGATCTCAACCCCCGAGGGGAGCGCTTGGGTCGGCCGTGCCGACGCGATCATCAAGGAGCTCCGCATCAGCCTCGACTCCAACAGGGACGCAGAGGTCTGCGAGCAGCTCGAGGGGCTCTACCTCTTCTGCGAAGACGAGCTGGCCCGAGCCGCGGATGAGGGGAGCGAGGACGGCCTGGAGAACGCCGCTGAGATCCTCGGGATCTTGAAAGACGCTTGGCTCGAGGCTGGCGTGGCTACCCCGAATCTCGGCGAGAACGCCGCATGATGAGCCCGAAGGGCAAAGCGGGCGAGCTCGAGACAGCGCTCCAAGACCTGCTCTCCGTGTTCCACGCGGACGGGTCGACGCCTGAGGTGATCGCTACTTTGAGCGACCGCTGCGCGCTGCTCACTGCCGAGCTCATCGAGGCGACCACGGCTTGCACGCCTGGAGAGCTCGAGGACGCGGCCCCGGCGTTGCGTCGTGCGCAGCGCTTGAACGTGATCGCGCGCGGCCTGGTTGAGCGGCAGCGAGAGGAGGCGGGGACCCTCATCACCGTCGCGCAGCGCGCGCGCCGCACCCTCGGCGCGGACGCGCCCGTCCAAGACGGGACCTCCTGCGACGTGAAGGCGTAGCGCCTGGCTCGCTAGGGTGTCGAGTTCTTCGACACTCGCCCTGTCGAAGATCTCGACAGCCCGGCGGGGGAGGTGAGCGGTGACCGGCCCTCTAGCGGTCTAGAGGCGCGCTCACGCACTTGGCACGTGGATTGCGAAGAGGGGGTGGTTCGAACCACCACTCTTCTCATGCACGCACTCACTATCAGCACCATCGTCGCGCAGTCTGCCGCCAACACGGGGCCGGACCTGACGCGTTACTTCGTCGTCTGCGGCGTCCTCTTGGGCGCGATCACCCTCCTTGCGTGGGGCTTCAAGAAGCTCATCGCAGGCAACCTCTCGGCGCGGGCTGCTAAGCGCAACCTCCAGGTTCTCGACGTCCTGCCCATGGGCGGGAAGCAGAAGCTCGCGGTCGTGCGCTGCTATGACCGCGCCTTCCTCGTCGGGCTTGGAGACAAAGAGATCTCGCCGATCAGCGAGCTCGACGGCGTCCTCGCAGAGGACAAGCCTGCCGCTGGCGCTGCCAAGAACGTGTCCTTCGAGCGCGCGCTGGACCTCGTGGCGAGCGCGATGCCTGGCCGCAAACCGCGCGCCAAGAGCGAGCCGCAGCCCAAGGAAGGGCTCGGGGAGCTCGTCGGATGAGGAGGCTCTTACGAACCCTCGGCGTGATCGGCGCCGTCGCCCTCCTCGGAGACCTGTGCATGGCGCAGGAGGCCGTGGAGGCTGCTGCCGTCTTGGGCGATGACCCTGGCGAGGGCTCCCTCTCCACAGCGGTCGAGATCGCGGTCCTCTTGACCGTCCTCTCCCTCCTGCCGGCGATCCTGGTCACTGTCACGAGCTTCACTCGCATCGTAATCGTCCTGTCCTTCGTCCGACGCGCGCTGAGCGTCAACGAGCTGCCGCCGAACCCTGTCATCATCGGGCTCGCGCTCTTCTTGACCTGCTTCGTGATGGCGCCGGTCGCCGAGCGCGTGAACGAGGCAGCGATCACGCCCTACAACGAGGGCGAGCTCTCTTTTGAAGAGGCTGGCGACGTCGCGTGGGGCGAGCTGCGGGGCTTCCTCGTGGCGAACACCCGCGAAGCGGAGATACAGCTCTTCGTCGACCTCTCCAACCACCAGACCACAGGTGAGGCCTCAGAGGAGCTCCCGATGAGCGTCGTCGTCCCGGCCTTCGTCCTGAGCGAGCTGAAGACAGCCTTCCAGATGGGCTTCCTGCTCTTCCTGCCTTTCTTGGTCATTGACCTCGTCGTCAGCTCGATCTTGCTCTCCATGGGCATGTTCATGCTGCCGCCCGTGATGATCTCGACGCCCTTCAAGATCCTCGTGTTCGTGCTCGTCGACGGCTGGGGCCTGATCTGCAGCTCGATGATCCAGTCCTTCCAGGTGGTCGCCTAGGAGCCCTAGATGAGCCAAGACCTCTACATCTCGGACCTCGTCCGCGAGCTGCTCCTCACGGCGCTCATGCTCGCGGGCCCGGTCCTGCTCGTCGGCCTCGTGGTCGGCGTGGCGGTCAGCCTCTTCCAGGCGCTCACCAGCGTCCAAGAGCAGACCCTCTCCCTCGTCCCGAAGATGGTCGCTGTGATCCTCATCACGCTGCTCCTCTTGGCGCCCGCGCTGCAGGTCATCCGTGACTACACCGCGGGCATCTTCGGTCAACTGGTCGAGTTCGGCCTCTCGTAGACCCTCGGAGTGAACTCGTGATCCCTGTCGGAACCATCGCAGCCTTTGGCCTTTACCTCGTGCGGACGAGCGCCCTCCTCTTGGCGACGCCCCTCTTGGGTAACGGCGCTGCGTTCTCTGGCTACAAGGTGGCGCTCGTCGCTCTGGTCTCCTTCGCGCTCTTCAGCGCGACCGGCGCCCCTCTCGAGGGCGCGATCGGCGGGGTGGACTACGCCATGCTCTGCATGCGTGAGGCCCTCATCGGCCTCTCTCTCGCCTTCGTCTTGCAAGCCGTCGTCATCGCCGTACGCGTCGGCGGCGAGCTCGTCGGACATGAGATGGCTTTCAACCTCTCTGGGCAGGTCGACCCCACGACGGGCATCTCCTCGCCGCTCATCACCCGCTTCTATGAGGCCTTCTTCTTCCTGGGCCTCCTCGCGGTCAACGGACACCACCTCATCCTGCGGGCGCTCTCCGACACCTTCTTCGCCGCTCCCGTCGGCACCGTCGACTTCTCCGACGGCGCGGTGCCCTACCTCATCGAGCTCTTTGGTGAGCTCTTCCGCGCCGGCGTCACCTTCGCCGCGCCCGTGCTCGTCGTGCTCATGCTCGTCTCCATCCTGATCGGGCTCCTCGCGCGGGCCGTCCCGCAGATGAACGTCCTCGAGATCGGCTTCACGCTGCGTATCTCCGCTGCCCTGCTCGCGCTGTACCTCTTCGCGCCGCTCCTTGAGCCTGCGCTGCACGCGCTCTACGAGCAGCTCGACACCGGCCTCACGGGTTTCTTGGAGGTGCTCTAGTGGCTGAGCAACCGGACAAGCAGCAGAAGACAGAAGAGGCGACCCCCCAGCGCCGCCGTGAGGCACGCGAGAAGGGGCAGGTCGCGCTCTCTACGGAGGCCGTCTCTGCGATGTCGCTCGCCGCGGTCGCGGGCAGCTTCCTCATCTTGGGGGGCTTCCTGGCTCAGGCCGTGGGAGGCCTCGTTGCCACCTCCATCGAAGGCGTCGGCACCAAGGGCCTCATCACGCTCGAGAGCGACACGGCAGCAGCCCTCGTTACGGACTCGATCAGAGGGATCTCCTCTGAGTTCTTCTTAGTCGTCGTCCCCGCGCTCCTCGTCGCAGCCCTCGTGGGCTATGGACAGGCGGGCCTGCAGTTCGCGCCTAAGGCGGTGTCCTTGGACCCGGCGAAGATCAACCCCGCAAAGGGGGTGAAGCGCCTCTTCAGCGCGCGCAGCTTCGTCCGGGCCACGATGGCGCTCGCCAAGGTCCTCGTGGTCATGGCGACGATCGGCGTGCTGGCTTGGCTGCAAGCGCCGAAGGTGAGCGCGCTCGGCGGCGCAGAGCTGGGCCCCGCGCTGCAGATGGTGGGGTCGATCCTCGTGCGCTGCGTCGCAGGCGCGCTGCTCGCGATCCTCGCCCTGGGTCTCATCGACTTCCTCTTCCAGCGCAACCAGCACACAAAGGACCTCCGCATGACGCGTGAGGAGGTCAAGCAGGAGATGAAGAACACGGAGGGTGACCCGCACCTGAAGGCGCGCGTGCGCCAGATCCAGCGTGAGGTCGCCAGCCGCAGGATGATGGCTGACGTCCCGAGCGCGACCGTGGTCGTCACCAACCCGACCCACTACGCCGTCGCCCTCAAGTACGACCGCGACGCCGCAGACGGTGGCGCGCCCAAGGTCGTCGCCAAAGGCGTCGACGCCGTCGCGCAGCGGATCAAGAAAGTAGCGGCCGACGCCGGCGTGACCTTGTTCGAGGACCGCCCGCTCGCGCGCGCCCTCCACGCGCGCGCCGAGATAGGGGACGAGGTCCCCGCCGACCTCTTCGAGGCCGTCGCCGCCGTCCTCGCCTACGTATACCGCGTCGACCGACGCGCTGTCGGAGTCTGACTCCTCTAGAGACTGAATTATGCAAGCCAACCAAAGCACCGCCCCGAAGGGGGGCCTCGACACCGCCGGCGGCGCGCTCAAGCGCTACGCCGATTGGGCGATGGGGATCGGAGTCCTCGGGCTCCTCGTGACCCTCATCACGCCGATCTCCCCCCTCGCGCTCGACCTCCTGCTCGCGACCAACATCACGATCTCCATCTTGCTCTTGATGGTGACGATGAACGCGCGCGGCGCGACCGAGCTCTCGACCTTCCCCACGATCCTGCTCTTCGCGACGCTCTTCCGCTTGGGACTTAACGTCGCCTCTACGCGGCTGATCCTCTCTGGCGGCGAGGCCGGTCACATCATCACCGCGTTCGGTGACTATGTGACGGGGGACAACCTGACCGTCGGTCTCGTCGTCTTCCTGGTCTTGATCATCATCCAGTTCGTCGTGATCACGAAGGGCTCTGGTCGGATCTCAGAGGTCGCGGCGCGCTTCGTCCTG
>JAKVCE010000164.1 GCA_022447405.1 Planctomycetota bacterium
GAAGCCAGCGCCGACGAAGTACCCGCGCACCTCGGGCGCCTCGCCCAAGATGAAGTTGCCGTCGGGCGTGAAGGCCTCGGGTCCGTTCACCAGCTGCCGCGCGCCCGCGAGCTCGAGCGCAGGGACGCGGGCGATGCCCTGCATCGCGAGCTGCTCGAACTGATCCCAGTCGGGGTCGATGAGCTTGAAGGTCCAGTCGCTGGGCGCCTCACGCACCCAAGGCATGGGGTCCGGCTCATAGCCGCCGAGGACGAGGCCGCCGACCTCCTCCTTCATGTAGACGATCCTGTCCGGGTCGCGCAGCGTCGGGAGGTCCGGGCTCACGCCCTCGATCGGCTCCGTGATCATGAACTGGTGCTGCATCGACTGGACGGGCACGGTGACGCCCGCGAGCTCGCCCAGTTGGCGCGCCCAGATCCCGGCGCAGTTCACGACCACCTCACAGGAGATCGTGCCGCGCTCGGTGATGACGCCGGTCGCGCGGCCGCCCTCAACTCGCACGCCGGTGACCGGGCAGTCCTCGATGAGCTTCACGCCCTGCATGCGCGCACCCTTCACCAGGCCCGCGCAGAGGTCAGAGGGGCTGACCTGTCCATCCGTCGGCAGGAAGGCGGCGCCGACGAGGTCGTCGGTCTCCATGAGCGGCCAGAGCTCACCCGCCTCCTTCGGCGTGAGGAGCTCCATCTCGAGGCCGAAGCTGTGCGCCGTGGTCGCTTGCCTGCGCACCTCAGTCCAGCGCTCCTGGTTGCACGCGAGACGCAGGCCGCCGTTCGCGCGCCAGCCCGTCGCCTGGCCGGTCTCGGCCTCGAGGGTGTCGTAGAGCTCGACCGAGTACTTGAGGAGCTGGGTGATGTTCGCGGAGCTGCGCAGCTGGCCCACCAGCCCAGCGGCGTGGAAGGTCGAGCCGCTCGTAAAGCTGGCCCGTTCGAGGACGACGACCTCGGTCCAGCCGAGCTTGGCGAGGTGGTAGGCGACGCTCGCGCCGATGATCCCGCCGCCGACGATGACAGCGCGCGCATGGGACGGGAGCTCGCTCGAGCTCGCCCCTTCGGAGCGCTCAGGAGCCGCGCCGATCGGTGTGTTCTTGTCCATCTGATCTGCGCTCATGCGATGCTCTCCTCCACGCCCATCTCACGCAGCACCTCTCCCAGGGCAACGAGGAGCGCGTCCATGTCCTCCTCAAAGAGGCGCCCGATGTTCCCGATTCGGAAGCAGTCCGCGTCGGTGACCTTACCCGGATAGATGACGTAGCCGCGCTCGTTCAGGCGGTCGTAGAGCTCCTCAAAGGAGAAGGCCTCGCTCTCTGGATAGCGCACGCTGGTGATGATCCAGCACTGGTGCTCTTCGGGGACGTACGGGCTGAGGCCCAGCGCCTTGATCCCATCGAGGATGCGGGCGTGGTTCACCTGATAGCGCGCCTGGCGACCGGCGACGCCGCCCTCTTCATCGAGCTCTCGCAGCGCGCGGTGAAAAGCCAAGAGCGAGTGAGTCGGAGGCGTGAAGCGGAACTGCCCGTTTGCCTCGAGCCCAGCCCACTGCGCGTAGAGGTCGAGGCTGACGCTGCGTGCGCGACCCTCGCATGCGTCTAGCGCTGCCCGTCGGCAGAGGGCGAAGCCGAAGCCGGGGACACCCTCGATGCACTTGTTCGCAGAGGAGACGAGGAAGTCGACGTGACAGGCCTCGAGGTCGATGGGCACAGCGCCGAAGGCGCTCATGGAGTCCACGAAGTAGGTGAGGCCGTGCGCGTGAGCGATGGCGCCGACCTCCTCTACCGGGTTCAAGACACCCGAGGTGGTCTCGCAGTGGACGACCGCGAGGTGGGTGAGCTCGGGGTGCTCGCGGATCGCGGCCTCGACTGCGGCGGGGTCGACGGGCTCTCCCTCACTAGCGACCACTTCGACGACGGGGACGCCGTGACAGCGGGCGATGCTCGCGATCCGTGCGCCATAGGCGCCGTTGCGGGCGACGAGGAGCGCGCCATCCTCGGGGAGCGAGGAGGAGAGGACCGACTCGACAGAGAAGGTGCCGCTGCCCTGCATGAGGACCGCCTCCCAGCCGCTCTCCTGAGAGACGCCAGCGAGCAGGAGCAGGCCAGCGCGGATCTCGCGCACAGCGCCAATGAAGGCGGTGTCTCGCGATCCGAGGTCCGAGAGCATCGCCTCCTTGACCGTCGCTGAGGTGGTGAGCGGGCCGGGGGTGAAGAGCGGCTTGTCCTTTCCTGAGGGTCGATCCATGGTGAGCGGGCCTAAGGAGGAGAGCCTACTTCTGAGAGAGCCCAGAGTCCCAGAACAACAGGCCTGATTCTGGCCGATAGGATGGGGTAGACAGGACCTCTGATGATTCGCCTCGAGAGAGCCCCCCTCCTCCTCTTTGCCCTCTGCGCCTGCACGGAAGCGCCGAGCCCTGATGAGACACACGCTGACGCGACCCATGACGTCTCGTTCGTGCAGGAGGTCCTGCCGATCCTCGAGGAGCGCTGCTTCCCATGTCACGGCCCTGAGGCGAAGCGCGCGAAGGGCGGGCTGCGCATCACGGGTCGAGACTCCCTCCTCGCTGGCGGCCTCTCTGGCCCGGCCCTCAGCTTGGAAGATCTGGGCGAGAGCCTCCTGCTCGCGGTCATCCGATATGAGGAGGTCGGCCTCGAGATGCCGCCCGACGCGCCCCTCCCTGAGGAGGAGCGCCTGGTGCTTGAGCGCTGGGTCCTGGCAGGAGCTCCTTGGGGGGCTGCGGCGGCGACTCCGGAGGAGCTGGAGAACGCTCACTTCTTCGAGCAGTCCATCCGTCCGCTCCTCGCAGAGCGCTGCTTCGAGTGCCACGGCCCCGACAGCACCGCGCCCAAGGGCGAGCTCAAGATGACAGGGCGAGACGCCCTCCTCGCCGGCGGGATGCGCGGCAGCGCGATCACCCCCGGGGACCCAGGAGAGAGCCTCTTGATCCACGCCGTCCGATACTCGGACTCACTCCTCAAGATGCCGCCTCGCGACCGGCTCTCTCCCAAAGAGGTCGAGCTCCTCGAAGAGTGGGTGCGACGCGGCGCACCTTGGCCCGGCGGCGCGGGCGCCGAAGAGCACACCGACGGCATAGACGTCGCGGCGGGCCGCGAGTGGTGGTCCTTCAAGCCGGTGGAGCGTCCCGCTGTCGCGGAGGGAGCGGGCGCCATCGACGCGCTGCTCAGCGCGCGGATCACGGCGGCGGGGGTCACGCCCAACCCGCCCGCGAGCGACGCAGAGCTCGTGCGCCGCGCCTACCAGGACCTGACAGGGCTCCCGCCCTCTCCTGAGGCGGTGCAGAGCTACGTCGAGGACGCCTCCCCCGACAAGTGGGCCGCGCTCGTTGATGAGCTCCTCGAGTCCAAGCAGTACGGAGTGCGCTACGCCAGGCACTGGCTCGACGTCGTGCGCTACGCGCAGACGAACGGCTACGAGCGCGACCGCGAGAAGCCATACGCCTGGAAGTACCGCGACTGGGTCGTGCACGCCCTCAACCTCGACATGCCCTACGACGAGTTCCTGCGCCAGCAGCTCGCAGGCGACGAGCTGGAGGGCGCCGATCGCGGCAGCGTCGCGGCGACCGGCTTCTTGCGCCTCGGCCCCTGGGACAGCGAGCCCGACGATCGCGATCAAGCCGACAACGATCAATACGACGACATGGTGCGCACCATCAGCGAGGGCTTCCTCGGCGTGACCATCGGCTGCGCGCGCTGCCACGACCACAAGTTCGACCCGATCCGGCAAGAGGACTACTACGGGATGGTGGCTTTCGTCCGGAACGTTCTCCCCTACCGCAAGCCCACCTTCTCACCCGAGGCCCGCTCCTTCGCCATCCTAGACTTCGATGAAGGAGTCCGTAAGCGATGGGAGCGAGGCAAGGTCGAGCGGCGCCGTGAGCTCTTGAGGGAGCGCGCCGACTTCCTCGAGGCAGAGCGCAGCGGGCAGATCCTCGCGCTCCTCCCCAGCCAGTCACAAGAGATCCAAGACGCCTTCTGGACACAGAAGCCGGAGCGGACCCCCGCACAGCTCGCCTTGCTGAGCGAGAACGTCCACCTCGCGCCGTCCTTAGAGGAGGTCGAGGCCTCACTCAGCGGCGACAAGCGGCTGCGCTACGCGCTGCTCAAGCAAGACGCTGAGCGCCTGAAGGACTCCTTCGAGGGAGACCTCGACTGGCTCCTCTGCGCCAAGGAGTCCGGCGTCGAGGCAGCGCCGACCCACCTCCTCGCGAGGGGGAGCGCGCGCTCTCCCCAAGGGGTCGTCCCTCCCCACTTCCCCCCGGCGATGTGCGCAGATGACACCACGAGCCAGGCGCCAGCTCCGACCCCGAGGCCCGAGAACAGCTCGACCGGCCTGCGCACGGTCCTCGCGGATTGGATCACAGACCCCGCGCACCCCACGACGGCGCGGGTGATCGCGAACCGCGTCTGGCTCTGGCACTTCGGCGAAGGGATCGTCCCTACGCCCAATGACCTCGGCAAGAAGGGCATGCCGCCCTCGAACCCGGAGCTCCTCGACTGGCTCGCAGCTGAGCTCATGGAGAACGGCTGGAGCCTCAAGCACCTGCACCGCGTGATCCTCTTGAGCGACGCCTATCGCCGCTCCTCCAAAGACTCAGCGGCGAACAGAGAGGGAGACCCTGGGAACAGGCTCTTCTGGAGACAGAACATGCGCCGCCTCGACGCCGAAAGCGTGCGCGACGCCATGCTCTCGGTGAACGGAGCGCTGAGCTTGAAGATGGGAGGCCGGGGCTTCTTCCCTCAGCTCTCCAAGGGCGCGCTCGGAGGCGCGTCCAAGCCCGGTGAGGGCTGGAGCTCCTCCTCGGAGGAAGAGCGCGACCGCCGCGCCCTCTTCGCCTACTCCAAGCGCAACATGCGCGTCCCCTTCCTGGAGGTGCTGGACCAGGCGAACCCGGAGCAATCGGTGGGCGCGCGAGCCTCCACCACGGTGCCCACCCAGACGCTGACGCTCATGAACTCCTCCTTCGTGAACCGACAGGCGGCGAGGCTCGCGGAGCGGACCCTCCGAGATGTCGGCGTCGACGCGTCTACGGACGCAGCGCTCACAGAGCACATGTTTCAGCTCGTCCTGCAGCGCGCCCCCAGCGCGGAGGAGGCCTCGCTCGCCCAAGCCTTCCTCGAAGAGCAGCGGGCCGCCTTCAGAGAGACAATGCCCGGCCTCCACTTCGCGAACCGCGTCCCGGACCGACTGCAGCTCAACTACCAAGAAGAGCTCGATGCCGAGGCGATGTTCCACGGCCCCGCTGGGTGGGAGCACCTGAAGGGCGACTGGTCGAACGAGTACAACGACACCCTGGAGAGCCAGCGGCTCAGGGGACCGGTCGCGCTCCACCCAGAGCACGCACCCCTCGAGGCAGAGCTCAGCTTCACCATCAGCTTCCGGGCGCGAGGCGACAGAGCCGCAGTCCTGCTCCGAGGCTCCGAGGCTGGGACAGACTACCGCGGGCTCTCTGTCCTCTTCGACTCTGGCGCCGGTGAGGTCGCGATCGTGCACCACAAGCACCCGGACCTGCCCTCCGAGTTCCTCGTCAGAAGAGAGGAGACGCTCCCGCCCGGG
>JAKVCE010000165.1 GCA_022447405.1 Planctomycetota bacterium
GGGGGGGGGGGGGGGGGGGGGGGGGGGGGGGGGGGGGGGGGGGGGGGGGGGGGGGGGGGGGGGGGGGGGGGGCGGGGGGGGGGGGGGGGGGGGGGGGGGCGGGGCCGCCGGGGCCCGGGGGGGGGTCCGGTGGAGAAACCAGTGGGCAGGGTGCACTTCGCGGTCGGTCTGGACGGGGCCGTGAGCACCCACCAGAGGACCTTCTCCTCACGCGGGAGAGCACATATTCAGGCCTGGGCAACGAACACGATGCTGAACCTGATGCTCCGGGCGTTCAGGGAAGCTCGCTGAGCCCCTCGACACCATCGCTGTCGTTGCTATGCTCTCCGCCCGAGCCCTGGGGTTCTCCAGGGCCGCAGTTACCCCGTGGTGTAATTGGCAACACATCTGGTTTTGGTCCAGACGTTTCAGGTTCAAGTCCTGGCGGGGTAACCATCACCCCCTTCGAGGTGTGGGGTGGAGGTTCGTTAGACTCGCGGAAGAAGTCTAGGCTCGGCTCGTCAGAGCCTTCGTCAAGCTCTCAGGAGGTCTCCATGAAGCGCGCATTTACCCTCGTCCTCGCAAGCTCCCTCATGCTGGGGGCCTCGCCCGCCACAGAGCCTGTGAGTGAGCCCGGCGTCGCCCTCTGCCAGCTCAGCCTGGAGGGGGCCGTAGGAGAGCTCCCTCACCCGTGGGTCTCGATCTCGATCTCTCATCGGGTCGACGAGGAGCTCGTAGAGACGAGCCTCGTCGGGCAAGTGAAGCCAGGGACTCACGCTGCCTCCCTCACTTCGCTCTTGGCTGCGAGGCTCAAAGAGCAGGGCGCACGGGTCACCGAGTCGACTCAGCCCGATACAAACGGAGACCTCTTCATCGAGGATGTCGTGAGCGTGCGGGTAGACCTCCCTGCCGGTCCGGATGCCAGCGTCACCTACTGCGACCGCCCGCTCGGCGTGCTCACCCTGCGCCCGACCAGCCCGAAACCTGGGGCCGGGACCTTGGAGTTCCGCGGCGTCGTCGCAGATGTCAGCGGGCGTCACCGCTCGATGGAGTCTCTTGAGGTCCCTGTCTTGGAAGGTGAGAGCGGCCATGAGGTCTGCAAGCGGCTCTTCGATCGTTCGCTTGAGGCAGGCTGGCTCCCGGTCCGTCCCGAGACAGATCGTTGGAGCCCGTCCAGGAGGAAGGACTCAGGCAAGCTCGAGTCCGCAGAGGTGAAGCTCTCCGCCTCTGGTTGGGAGCTGGAGCTCCTGGCAGGCTGAGCGCCCCTCAGTAGCCCAGGCTCTCTAAGATCCGGAGCGTCTCAGGGTCGGTGAGCTCGAGGCTGTCGCGTCGCGCTTGGAGCTCTTTGGCGAGCTCCTCAAAGCGCACGTCCTCAGCGCAGAAGGAGAGCAGCTCGGCGCGCAGCCTGTCGAGGGGCGGTGCGGAGGTCATGTTCACATCGAAGGAGATCAGGTTTACCCGCTCGTTGGGGTCGCTCTTCAAGTCGTAGAGCTCCTCGCTGAGGGAGCGCAGGACCTGCTCCTCGGTCCCCCCGTCGGTGAAGGCGTAGCGGCGGATGTACTTCCAGTCGCCCATGCGCACGGCCTTGGCCTGGATGGCGCCGTCCACCTCCGTCCGCTCGACCTTCTCGGAGAAGACCGGGCCGTCGCTCTCGCGGTCTTCGGAGAGCAGCGCGACAAAGGAGCGGCCCGCTGCCGCGCCCTCTCTTGACTCCGTGAGGGGCGGGAGCGAGAGCAGCTCCACGAGGGTGGGGGCGAGGTCCGCGAGGGAGACGTCGCCGCTGCGGACGCCGGGGAGGGGGCGATCCTCGAAGCCGTCAGGGAGCCTGATGAGGAGCGGCACCCTGCAGGTCGCCTCGTAGGTGTGGCGTCCGTGCTCGAACCAGTAGTCGTGCTCGCCCAGGCTCTCGCCGTGGTCCGCGACCACGATGATGAGGGTGTCCTCGAGCTCACCGGCCTCACGCAGGCTGTCGAAGAGGCGACCGAGCTCCGCGTCGAGGTAGCTGATCTCTCCGTCGTAGCGGTCTCGGACGCGCGCGGCGTCGAAGCTGTCTTCGCCTAGGAGGTCGGAGGGGAGGAGGTTGTAGCGGCCGACCCAGGGCTCGGTGGTGGCGCCCTCGCGGCGCTGGGGCTCCAGGGCGACGGCCTCCGGCGCGGCGCTGCGGAAGCGGTCATGTCCTGCTGGCGGGGCGTAGAGGCCGTGCGGGTCCATGTAGTGCGCCCAGAGGAACCAGGGCTGACCTTCCTCGGCGATCGCCTGGGCGGGGCCAGCGCCGTCCGTCTCATCGCTGGAGAGGCCGACCGCTCTCAAGATCCCGTCGGTCATCGAGCCGGCGAGGCGCTGAGGGGTGTGATTGGGCGAGACGCCGTGCGAGCTCGGGAAGTCCTCGACCCAGGTGTCGAAGCCCCTGCTCATCGCAGAGAAGGCGTCGCTCAAGACGAAGTTGGCGATGATCGCGCCGGTCGCGTAGCCCTCGTCGCGGAAGCGCTCGGCGAGGACAGGGACCTCTTCGCTCAACGGGGTCAAGAGGTCCCGCACGCCGTGGCCGTGGGGGTAGAGCCCGGTGAAGATCGAGGCCACCGCCGGGCTCGTCTTGGCGCGCGGCGTCTGGGCGTGGGTGAACCGGAGCCCCTCGGCGGCGAAGCGGTCGAGGTTGGGCGTCGTCTCGCGCTCATAGCCGGCGCAGGAGAGGCGGTCAGCACGCAGGGTGTCGACCACCACGATGAGGACGTTGGGGCGAGGGGGCGCGCCGCCGCAGCCTGCGAGGAGCGTGAGCGCCGTGAGGGCGAGGGCGCCGCCCGCTGAGCGGAGCATCGAGGCCTTCGTCTCCTCGCTCAATCTCTGATCCTGACCCGCACCCTCCGCTCCGGGCGGCCGGTGAGGCGCACCACGCGCCGCGCGGTCTCGCCGTCGTCGGTGGTGAAGATGACCTCGTACTTACCAGGGGGGAGGGGACCGACGCGGGTCTCGCGCTGCTCCCCGCCTCCGGTGAAGACCTCCATCCACTGCTCGCGAGTCCTCAGGCTGGTCTGCTCACGCCCCTCTTCGTCTACGACGCTGATCGAGGCGCGGAGCGGGTCGCCGGCGGCGTCCTCGCAGACGCAGCGCAGGATCGTGCCCTCCTCGAGGACGAGCTCCACGTTGGAGATGTCCCCAGCGCGCACCTGAACAGATGCGCTCTCTTGGGTGGAGCCGCTTGAGCTGCGCGCGACCACGGTCACCGAGCCAGGGGCGAGGCCGTTGTGCCTGAACTTGCCGTCGCCGCCCGTGACCACGGGCTGGCGAGAGGTCTGCACTGTGCCGACGGCGGTGCGGAAGAAGACGGTCGCGCCCTCAACGGGTGAGCCGTCCTGCGCGAGCACGACGCCTTCGACCGTGCCGGGGTCTTCGAGCTCCAGGCGGAGGTCCACCTGCTGCCCTTCCTCAACGTCTACGAGCTGGCTCACAGCGCCGGTCGGCTCGTCGCGCCAGGTCCTGCCGCCGGCTTGGACGATGTAGCTCCCGGGACGCAGGCGCAGGAAGGAGAACTCGCCGTCCTCTCCAGCCCCTTCGTAGCGCATGCCCGAGACGCCGCTCATCGCCATGTTCGAGACCGGTCGCAGGGAGACGGAGATCCCGCCTCGCGGCGCGCCGTCCGAGCCATACACGACGCCCGTGATCCCGGCGGAGGGCATCGTGAGGTCGAACTCGAAGAGCTCGGTCTCTGGGATGGTCACGGGGAAGTCCACGCCGAAGCCGCCGAAGCCTGAGCCTGCGCCTTGGACCAAGAAGACGTAGTCGCCGGGGGCGTCGAGGGTCATCTCATAGCGACCAGCGCCGTCGATGCGGGCGGTCTCGCTGCCTGCCATGAAGCCCTGTCCATCCGCGACAGCGAGGACGCTGCCGGTCGTGATGGGCTGATCGCCGTCGAGCACCCGCCCTGTCACGACGACCGGCGCTGCGGGGGGCGCGCCGAGCATCACCTCGACGGTCTCGCCATCCGCTACGTCGACTGAGACGGTCTCCACGAGGGACATGAAGTCTGCGAAGCCAGGCTCGCGCTCACCGTCCTCGAAGACCTCGCTGATCTCTTCCATCGTGGGCTGGGTCATCACCTGGTAGGCGCCAGGGGTCACCCGCTCGACGAGGAAGCGTCCGGAGGCGTCGGTGGTCTCTTCACCACCCATGTTTCCGCCCATGCCCATGAAGCCTCCCTGGGAGACCATCACCGAGCGGCCAGCCACGGGCTGTCCATCCTCACCGAAGACGGTCCCGACGATCGTCCCCCCCTGCAAGAGCTGGACAGTGACGCCTATGACCTCCTGTCCCTCCACCAGCTGGATCTCCACGGGCATGTTGCCTGCCCACTCCTCCGAGTCCGCGCTCAGCTTGTACTTGCCCTCCTTCAAGCCTTCGATGGTGAAGGTCCCGTCTTCAGCCGAGACGGACTCCTCTGACTCGGAGGAGCCGCCACCCCAGCGCCCACGGCTTGAGCTCTCGCCGGTGCTCGCGGTGACTTCACAGCCCTCAACGGGCGCGCCGTTCGGGTCGAGGACCAAGCCTGCGATGCTCGCGCCGCGACTCACGCGGACGATGAGCTCGCCGCCAGGGTGGATGTGCTTCTGGTCGGGCTCGGCGTGAATGAAGCGCTCGGACTCGATGTCGACGTTGTATTCGGCAGGGAAGATCCCATCGACCTCGAAGCCTCCGTCATCCTCCACGACGCCCCTCTGGTAGATGCTCCCGTGGGCGCTCTGCACCGAGGCGTCACGCTCCGAGACGGTCCGGAGGATGACCCTCATCCCCTGCGATTCCTCTGCGTTGAGCGCCCTCCCGCTCGTGTTCACGACCCGCCCACGCACGAGATCGGGCTCCTCCAGCCGGAGCTCGACACCGCTCGTGCCAGCGCTGACCTCTTCCTTGACGCCGCGCCAGCGCCCGCGATCCTCCGCTCCTTCGGGAGAGTCGTGGTTCGCGCGGACCCGGTAAGAGCCGGGCTCCAGCCCAGTGAGCACGAACGCGCCTGACTCATCCGTCGTCACCCAGAGCTGATCCGTCGAGCGACCCCAGCGTCCTGTCTGCTGCCCTTCACCGGTCTCGATGCCTACTCGCGCGCCATTCACCGGGGCGCCGTCATCCCAGAGGACGAGGCCTCGGATGGAGAGGCCGTCGACGAAGACGAGCTCTTGGCCGCCGCGCTCATCGTTCTCTCCGAGCTCTAGCTCCAGAGGCTCGGGGTTCTTGAGCCCGTCGCTGCTCCCAGAGAGGCGGACCTCTCCAGCGGGGATGCCGCGCAGCTCGAAGCGCCCTTCGGAGTCACTCTCACCGGTCTGCGGCCTGCCGCCGCCCATCCAAAAGCGCGTGTCGTTGGTCGCGCGGACGCTCACCCTCGCGCCCTCGATGGGTTCCCCTTGCTCGTTGACCGCCAGTCCGCTCAGGCGCGCGCCCATCTCGAGGGCCACAGAGAGCTCGCGGTCCTCACCAGGCTCGAGCTTGGTGGCGTTGGTGCGGGCGTCGACGTAGTCCGGGCTCTCTACGCTCCCCAGCCAGAAGAGCGAGGTGGGGAGGGCGCGGGCCTCGAAGAGGCCGCCGCCCAAGTTCTCC
>JAKVCE010000166.1 GCA_022447405.1 Planctomycetota bacterium
CTCATACTGGGCGCTGTAGCTCTCGTCGGAGCGGACGAGGTGAGCGAGGGCGAGCCTGTCGCCGTCCATCTCGTGGGCGCTCTCGAGGGGGTGCCTGATCTGCGCCCAGAGCGTGTCGGTGCGGCCGTCCCAGAAGAGCCAGCGGCGACGTCCCACGTCGAAGAGGGTGGGGGTGTTGCGCGTCAGGAGGCCGCGCCCCTCGGGGAGGGAGCGCCCGTCCGTGAAGGCGAGGGCGGGGTCGTGGCAGGTGGCGCAAGAGAAGCGCCCGTCAGGTGAGAGCCGCGCGTCGAAGAAGAGCGCTTGACCGAAGCGCGCCGCGCGCTCGTCATCTGAGACGGCGTTGGTCGGGTCCGGTCGCAGCTCGGGGCGCGGGCTGATACGAGAGAGCTTCCGCGCGAAGCGCTCGGGGGACAGCCCGTCCTGGGGGAGGAGCGCTGCCAGGGTGAACAGGATCGCTGCGCCGTTCACTCGAGGAAGACCTCCGTCTGTCCGCGCTCCGTCATCGGGCCGTCGCTGACGTCGAAGTAGAGCTCCCAGCGGCCCTCCATATGAAAGAGCATCCCCTCTGCTCGGAAGTGGCCTCCCCCTAAGGGGACCATGCGCGGGAGCCGGTTCATGCCGTGTCGGTGATGGGGCATCGCGGCGTCCACCGCTAACGCCATGTCTCGGTCGGGGTGAGCGCCGTCGGCGGGCAGCGCCTGCGCCTCGATCGTGAAGGGGGCGTTCAGCGGGATCTCGGCGGGCTCGCTGCGCCAGCGGATCCGCCAAGCGCCGTCGTTCGATAGGAGCTCTTCCCCCTCGACGGACCACGTCGGCGGAGCCGGCGCAGCGCACGAGGAGAGGGTGAGCGCGATGATCATGAAGGACCTCATCCCTCACCTCCTTCGACGCCCCGGGCCTCGCGGGTGTAGAGGCGAGGTCCGAAGGTCTCCAGGAAAGCGCCGTCTGCGTCATAGACCATCAGCCGGTGGTTCCCGTGATCCACGACGAGGACGCGCCCCTCCTCGTCCACCTCGACGTCGCGCGGCTGAAAGAACTGATCCTTCCCGAGCCCCTTCGAACCCCAGCTCATGAGGTGCTCTCCGTCGCGGTCAAAGCGATCGACGCGGTGCAGCAAGAGATCCGTGACGTAGAAGCCGCCGTCGGAGGCGACGCCCAGCCCAGCCGGGGAGGGGAGCTCCTCGACTAAGACGCTCGGCTTGTCCCCTTCGACGGGGAAGCTGAGCACCCTGCCAGATGCCTCCTTGAAGCCCGCCTGTGCGTTCGCGTCGGTGACCAAGAGTCGCTCTCCCAGAGGGTCCCACTCGATGTCGGTGGGGTTCACGAGCTCGGAGCCCCCGAAGGTCTCGACGAGCTCCCAGTCTGAGTCATAGCGCCGGATCTCTCGCGCGCTCTTGTCCAAGAGGTCGAAGGAGCCGTCGGGCCGCATGGCGAGCGCGCCGCCCTCGACCCCCTCCTCCAAGCGGAGTCCCTTCACGAAGCGGCCGAGGAAGAGGCTGAAGGCCGGGACCTCGGCGTCGACCTCTCCGAGCCGGAAGAGCTGGAGGCGCTGGTTCCCCGGGTCCAAGGTGAGGAGCGAGCGCGTCTCAGGGGCAAAGGCCATGCCTGTGAGGCCGAGGAGCCTGCCGTTGGCCGTCCCGCGGCCGCCGAGCTCGCTCACCTGGCGGGGCCCATACTGGCTCCACTCATAGGGCTTCACCCGGTTCCCCTCGGGCTCGCCGAGGAAGAGGAGCCCGCCTCCGACCGCGATCGTCTCGCCGAGGTGCGGGCTCGCGGTCAGGTCTTGCCAGGAGCGGTCTAGGCGGCTGAAGCGCTCAGGCTCCTCGCCCAATGCGAAGAGCTGGACGCGGTCGTCCATCGCCTCGGCGACAGCGGCGAGGTCACCAGCCTCAGTGACGGCGAGGCCGCCTGGGTAGTGCAATTTGCCCTCTCCCTCCCGCGGCATGAGCGCGTGCAGACCCCACTCATAGAGCCACTCGCCCTCGAGGTCGAAGACCTGCACGCGGTGGTTGGAGCTGTCCGTGACGTAGACGTGCCCAGCCGCGACCTCGACGCCTGTGGGGTCTGCGAAGAAGCCCGGCGCCCAGCCCCAGTCACCCCAGCCGAAGAGGTGCTCCCCCTCCGGCGAGAAGACTTGGACGCGGTGGTTGCCCCGGTCGCAGACGTAGACCCGCTCGTCCGCGGAGATGGCGACGTCTGTCGGGAAGAGCAGCTCGCCGGGCTCGACGCCGCGCGCGCCCACACGTGCGCGCAGCTGGAACTCGGTGCCCTCGCCCTCGTGGCGTGGGTGGTCGAGGAGCAGCACCTGGTGCAGCAGCGGCTCGACGATCGCGAGGGTGCGCTGGCTCGCGGCGATCGCGCCAGGCTGGTGCAGCAGCTCGTGGACCTCGTTCCCTGGGTAGGTCTCCATGTCAGAGCTCCCGAGGGCGGCGGAGGAGAGGCGACCCATGACGCTGTCCGTGATCCAGAGCCGCTTGAAGGGGCTGAAGGCGAGGCCGCCGGGGTGAGCCCTGTGATGTGTGATGGGGTATTTGTTGAGCCTAGGGTCCATCAGCTTGGTCGCGGGGATGGACCCGTCCGCGTCGGGGACGCTCGGAGCTGTCCTGTCCAGGCGGCGGATGAGGACGCTCCCTCGCAGGGGGTCCGCAACAGCGAGCAGGTCACCGTCGGGGTCGAAGGCGACGACGCTAGGGCTCGGGAGCTCTTCGAGCGTCTTCAGGTAGGCGCCGAGGCGCTCTTGCGCCGTTCCGCAGAGGCAGAGGGAGATCGCGGAGGCGGTTGTGAGGAGGAGCTGTCGCATGTCCAGGGGAATAGAACCCCCTGTTTGAGACGAAGGCAAGCCCACAGAGGTTCAGCGTTCCAGGGAGACTTCGCTGAAGCCGGCCTTGCCGTGGTTGCCGTCTTGCTTGACCCGCTCAAGGATCTCGACCTTGAAGGAGCGGATCTTCTCAGCCTTCTTGAACTCGACGAGGCCCTTCTGGAAGTTGTCTTCGGGGAAGGCGACCTCGTATGGCTCGTCATCATCACCGTTGATCGTGACCCGCGCCTTCACGATGCGGTCGTAGGACTTCACGTCGAAGAGGTTGGAGCCAGCTGGCGAGAGCAGGATCCTGCGCGCACGCACGGGACGCGGGAGGCGCACGGTGAGCGTGGGCTTGGGGTCGTCGGCTGCGCAGGCCCAATTCGTGAACTCGAAGCCGTCGAGGACGTGGGCGGCCTCCTTGGCCAGGGCCTCGTTCTCCTTCTCCTTGCTCTCGTGGTTTCCACGGTTTCGCTCGCTTGAGACGACGGCGGAGGCTTCGACCGTCTTGAGGAGGTTCTTCCCGCCGGCCTCGGAGTACTCGATCATCCAGTCCTCGAGGAGCCCTTCGACCGGGACCTTGAAGGAGCCGCTCAGGAGCTCTTCGACCCCGTCCGCGTCTCCAGGCATCGCCTCGGGGCCGAGGACGAAGGCGCGGGCGGTGACCTCGTACTCTCCGCGGGTCTTGAAGGTGTGCCTGAAGGGGAAGCGCTCGCCGCGCCAAGCCTTCTCTGGGTCGCCAGGTATGCGTGCGACGATCTCGCCATCGATGGAGTACTCGACGCGCACGAGGCGCAGGCCGCGCGCGACCTCAGGGACGAGCTCCTCTGAAGGTGTGAAGTCTTCAAGCACCCAGTCCGGAAAGCCCGAGAGCCAGACCGTGAGCACGTCAGAGTTTGAACCGCGGAGCCAGAGCTCGGTCTCTTCTCCCTCTGCGGCGAAGCTCAGCTTGTCGCCGGGCCCCTTCGCTCCACCGCCAGTGGATGAGGCGGTGGCCTTGTTCAGGAAGAGCAGCGCGTAGCAGGTCTCGGTCTCGTTGCTCCACTCGCCGCCGCCGCCCTGTCTCTTCGTCAGGTTGTCTGCGCCTGCCTCATACCAGTTGTATGGCCCGATCATTTCGCGTTCGAGCAGCCCTCCGACGCGCTCTAGCCCATACAGGTAGTAGCGGTGCCTGCCATTCATCCCTGGGTTTCTGGAGACAGAGAAATTGACCGTCAGCCAGTTGATGGCGTAGTCGACGCCTCTCTTCACCCGTTGGGCATAGGAGCCTCGCGCGCCGACGCCTTCGAGGCCGATCTGCAGGCACGCGATGCCAGCCGTTGTCATGGAGCCTGTCGGGCCGTTCTCGTTGGGGTCGCGGTAGGAGAAGCCCGCGAGGCGGTAGCCGGTCCCAGTTCGACCCTCCATCCCAGGCGGCGCGTCGATGACCTGGGGGTCATATTGCTTCTCCAAGGTGCCCTCAATGAGCCGCTCCCAGGTCTTGCGCGGGACCTTGACGCCCATGCTTGAGGCCGCGCGGAGGCCGAGCGCGGCGTACTGGCTGCATGAGAAGTCCCAGCTGCCCCAGGGGTAAGCCCAGAGCCCGGTGGCGCCGCCGCCACCCTGGGTCTCGATCAGCATGTCGGTGATCTCTTCCGCCCAGTCGAGGTGCTCTTCGTCTTCGAGCGAGGCGAGCAGCATCAGGAGGCAGCCTGCAGAGTAGGTGTCCTCGCAGGGGACCTGGCGAAGCCAATTGACCGCACGTTGGATCGTGTGGTCGTCCTTCTTCACGCCGGATTTCACGAGGGCGTAGGCGCTGAGGGCTGTGAGTCCGGTGGGATGCCTCCCATGGTGTCCCCTCCACGAGCCGTCCCGATGCTGGGCGCGCTTGAGCCAGTCGATCCCGCGATCGATGGCGACGTTGATCTTCGTCTGGAGCTGGTGGGACTTGGCCAAGGAGGCCTTGCTCCGCCGCGGCTCCGGTCCGCTCAGGAGGTGGTCCCGGTAGATGGGGGGCGAGGGGTTGGGGCCGAGCCTCATGACCTCCTGGCGGTCCGCGTCGAGCAGGACGAGGTCGTAGTCTCTCAGGCGCTCTTGGCAGCAGTCCGTTCGGTTCCAGATCGTGATCTGGTCAATGGGGAGCGGTGCGCTGAGGTCAACCTCCCACCAAGCTTCGAGGGGGGGAGCGCCGTCAGCCGCCTTGGAATCTGTGTGCGAGACGGAGCCGGCGCTGTGCGCCCCGTCCAGGATCCCGTCGATCGCGAGCCCGGCGCCTCCGCCTTGGTAGGTCGTGGACTGAGAGGCCACCCCCTTGGGCGCGACGTTCTCTCTGCCGCTGAAGATCTCGACCTCTGCGAGGGAGAGGATCCTGCCTTCATAGACGGCGGGCGTGTTCACCCCGTCTTTTGTCTCGGCTGCCTTGAGGAGCTTTCCCTCGCCCTGGACCTCGATCCGCACGTACTGCGCGACGGGCGCCTCTCCCGTAGCAGGGAGAGGGTCCACGGAGGGGATGATGAGGAGCGGTAGCCAGAGGGGGTTCATAGGAGAGAGATCGCTGTACACAAAATACCAAAGCTCACAGCCTGCTGTGGGAGTGGGCTGGGGTGGTGCGATCAAAGTGGTGCTTTGGCGCCGTGAGATAGGGCAGGATGACGGTGGAAACGCACCACCGATCCAGGAGCAACCATGCTGAGAACCCTCAGCGTACTTTCCCTCCCTATCTTCGCCTCAGGATGCATCGTCGCGTTCGGAAACACCGGCACGGTCGCCGATG
>JAKVCE010000167.1 GCA_022447405.1 Planctomycetota bacterium
AGGTCGCGTCCTCGATAAAGGCTGCGCCGTCCGCGCGCGCCCCAGGCAGCGCACAGAAGAGGTCACCGGCTCGAACGGCGCGGCTGTCCAAGCGAGCGTCCATGACCTCGACCCCCTCGATGTCTCCGCTCACCTCACCCCCGAGCTCGTCGATCAACGCGCGCAGCATCACCGCCCCTGCTCCTCTTCAAGCTCCAGGGGGATCTCAAGGACCGGGTCCTCGCTGAGCCCGAGGGAGACCTCGAGGGGGACGGCGACGGGGTCGGGGATGACCTCTGCGAGGGGCTGGCCGTTCATGGTCAAGCCCAGGGCCTCTTGGAGGACCGCCATGGTCGTGGGGCCAGCGATCTGCGAGCCGTAGTAGAGGTCACCGCGGGGCTCGTCGACCACGACGAACACCATGATCTCCCGCTCCTCTCCTGCCCGCGGGCCGGGAGCGCTCGGATCTCCGACGCTACCGAAGGCGACCATCGACGCCGTGTAGCAGTCGCGCGTGTGCGGGCGCGTCCCAGTGCGGCCGTACTCCGTGCACTTTTGGAGCGGCAGGCCGTCGCGCTTGCGCTGGATGTTCTCCTCAGCGCAAGAGAGCTCCAGGTGAGCGCAGGAGGTCTTGGGCTCCTTCTGTGTCGTCCCGGTCTTGCAGCCAAAAACGATCGGCGTACCCGAGCGCTCGAGCGACTTGTAGAAGCGCTCCCCTGTTCCGATCCGAGCCGCGAGTCGCATCATCTCGCGCACCTCGTGAGCGGCCTCGCTGGAGAAGACCGTGTGCTCTAGGCGAGGGCTCACGCGCTCGCTCTCTGCTCCCCTAGAGACCCCGCGGAGGACGTGGAGCTCTCGCCACTCGCCGCCACGGACGATCGAAGAGAGCGCCGCGGTGTGCTGCCAGAGCGTGCACATGAGCTCGTGCCCGAAGCTGACCGATGCTTGGGTGTAACACCCCGTCCAACGGTCATAAGGGGTGATGATCCCGGGGCTCGTGGTCCCGAGTTCGGTCTCGTGCCGCTGTCCATAGCCGAGGTTGATCAGCGTGGAGTAGAGGTTGTCCATCGGGATCGAGAGACCGACCTGCACCATGACGGCGTTCACGGAGTGCGCGAGCCCCTCGCGCAAGCTCAGGGTCCCGTCAGCTCCAAGCTCCGAGTTCCGCGCCTCACCGATGGGGCGTCGCCTGCAACCGTCGACGAGGTTCCCGACGTGGAGGGAGCGGTTGAAGGTGCTGAAGCGATCCTCCGCCTGCACGACGCCGAGGTCCAGGGCGGTCGCGGCGATGAGCGGCTTGAAGGTGGAGCCGGGAGTGAAGGCGTACTGCAGGGGGAGGAACTGGTCCTGCGAGTACTGGCTGACCCCGTCGACAGCGAGCACCTCACCGCTCCAGACGTCGATGACGATCCCCATGGCCAGCGCGGCGTCGTGCTCCTCGACCGCGGTCTCTAGAGAGGTGTGCAGGTAGTTCTGCAGGTGCGCGTCGATGGTGGTCTGGACCTGCGGGGTCTCCCCCTCCCCTCGAACGCCGTGGAAGGAGCGCTGATTGCGGCCCCGCGCGGGGCGGTAGGCCAGGAAGGAGTACTCGGCGGGGTCGGCGAGGAAGGGCTGGAACTCATCGCGCTCGAAGAGCTCCTTGCACGTCGCCTCCAGGCGAGAGAGCGGGGTCCTGCGCGTGGCTTCGACGCGCACCTCTCTCCGCAGCGCGGCCTGCTCCTCCGGGAGAGCTGCCGCGAGGGAGCTGAGCCCGTGCCGGTTGAGGACGAGCTCCTCACAGCGCTGGAGGCTCTGGTAACTCCACGGCCCCAGCCACGTGTAGCCTCCCTCCATCCCCTGCTCCCCTGCCATGGGATAGGCGCGCTCGCGATACCAAGACAGCTTCATCTGTCCCTCGCTGATCCCCTCGGCAGCCAAGAGCTCGCTCACCCGTCTCCCCTCTTGAGCGGAGAGGCGATCGAAGACCACCTCGTAGGGGTCTGGCATGAGCAGCCCCCAGACCTCTTTGCGGGCTCGGGCGGGGTCGAGCCCGCCCAGGCCGAGGCAAGGCGCGAGGCGCGAGGCGATCCGCCGCGTCCACGCTGCCGGCCGATCGATGTGACCGCTCCCGTCTCTGCGCTCCGTTCGATAGCCCTGCGCTTCGCGCGTGGCCTCGCAGAGGAGGAGCTCAGGCATCCAGCAGAGCCTGTAGCGACCAGCCACGTCGGCGGGCTGCAACCACATGCCGCTCACCGGGGCGCCAGCCTCACCCTCCACGAGCCAGTCGTCCAGGCGACGGACCTCCGCGTCGCTCATGAAGCGCTCTCTCGGCTCTTCGCCCTCGAGCGCGGGCGACATGAGCTTGACCTGGATCACGCCAGCGCTCGCGTCCGGGATCATCTTGTCCAAGACCGGGCGCCAGCTGAGGTCACGCTCCAGATCGAGGCAGGCGGCGAGGCCCTTCGCGATCCGCTCAGGTGTGTGCCCCTGCCACATGGCGTTCGGGCTCATGCTGAGCTCGAGCAAGCGCGCGTCTGTGGCGAGCAAGCGCCCCGCTCGATCGATCACGTCCCAGGTCGGCTCTACGTGAGTGCGCGAGACCAGCGGCTCTTCGGGGACGTCGCTGGCCCCGTTCACCACCCCGTCGGTGACTCGACCCGCGACCGTGAAGAAGAGGACGACGCAGAAGGCGAGGATCCCCATGGGTTTCAGCCCCGAGCGTCCGACGACCTTCTCCTTATAGTTCATCCGCCACCCCCCCCTGCTCGCCGAAGCCCTCTTCCATCTTCAGGCTCCGCTCCTCGATCTGGATGCCGATATCCCCGTTGGACTCATCACCCCAGTGGAGCTGCTTACGCTTGCTCTCGAGGCGCTGAGCCGTATCCACGTTCACCGCCTTCAGGTGGGCCGTGTACAAGCCGACCAAGCCGCAGAGCGACCACAGGCAGACCGCGAGGATGGCGCGGGTCACTCCTCACCTCCTTCGGCGCGCGAGCGCGTCGCCCAGCGCAGGACCGCGCTGCGGGAGCGCCGGTTCCTCGAGACCTCGTCCCTCTTCGCGCGCAGCGGCTTGTCGGCCTGGAGCTCCCAATACCCAGCCCGCGCGCGCCCCTTCAAGTAGCGCCGCACCTCGCGGTCCTCTCCGGAGTGGAAGGTGATGACGGCGAGGAGCCCGCCCGGGCTGAGGTGATGCTCCGCGGCCTGCATGCCGCGCAAGAGCTCTTCGCCCTCTTGGTTCACCACCCGGCGCAGGGCTTGAAAGCAGCGGGTCGCGGGGTGGATGCGTCCGCCGCCGCCCACGGCCTGGGCGATGACGTCGGCGAGGGCCGCCGTGCGCTGGAAAGGAACCCGCCTGCGCGCCTCGACGATGGCGCTGGCTGCCTGACGTGAGCGCCGCTCACCGCCCTCGTGGAAGAAGAGATCGGCGAGGTCACGCTCGTCCCAGGAGTTGACCACGTCAGCGGCGGTGCGCTCCCTGGAGGGGTCCATGCGCATATCAAGGGGGCCGTCATCCCGGAAGGAGAAGCCCCGCTCCGGCCGGTCGAGGTGCAAGGAGCACACGCCGATATCGAAGAGCACGCCTGCGACGCCCGTGAGGCCCTCACGGCGCAGGAGCCCGCCCAGCTGGCTCATCCGGCCCCGGCGGAGTCGCACGCGCTCGCCGAAGGGCTCGAGGACGGGGGCGGCCTCAGCCAAGGAGTCGGGGTCTTGATCGACCGCCAGGATGGAGAGGCTCGGATAGGCCTCCAAGAGCGCGCGAGCGTGGCCGCCTGCGCCGACGGTCCCGTCAACGAGCCATGTGGGTGTCCCAGCAGAGAGCGCCCCTTGGAAGACCTCGATGACCTCCGCCGCGAGGACAGGCGCGTGGACTCCGTCGCCTCCGGTCTGCGGATCCCCTCGGTGGGCGGCTGCCATCGTGATCGCCATCTCCTCCGCGCGCGCGCCTCAGCGCTCGCTGGCCTCCCCCTCGCTCCCGGGGGGTGAACAGAGGATCGTGTGAAGGTCGTCCAACCCGTCGTCGGCGTTGGAGCTCTCGAAGCTCTCCCACGCCTCGCGGGGCCAGATCTCTGCGCGGTGCGCCACACCCACCATGGCGACCTCGCGCTCGATCCCGACGGCAGCTCTCAACTTCTCTGGCACAAGTAGACGACCCGCCGCGTCCAGCTGAACGCGACGGGTGTTGGCGAAGAAAAGCCGTTGCAGCCGTCGCTGCTCGGGTCCTGTGATGGCCTGCGTCTCAAGGCGCCCCATGGCCTGACGGAAGCCGTCCTCGCTGAAGAGGTACAGGCAGCCGTCGACGCCGAGTGAGAGGTAGCAGACCAAGCTCCCCTCTCCATCTCGGGCGAGCGCCTCTTGGAAGCGCTTGGGCACGTGGACGCGGTTCTTGGCGTCGACGCTGTGGAAGGAGTCACCGTAGAAGACAGCGCTCATGACAGCTCCCCTAGAGCCGCTGTCGGTGCGGACTTGCCCTTGAGATGCATCAGACATCTCCCACACCGTAAAATCCACTTTCCGCCACTTTCCACCACATAGGTATTCTCTACCCCCAAAACGCACCTGGCAATACCCACAGGGCAGCTTTTTGGCAATCTGAGCCAGGCCAGCTCCAATCCGGCCAAACGGACCGCTCTCGAAGCCACCAAATGTCGTGACATCATCCCCGATTTACATTCACACCCCCTACATGTTGTGGTGATGCCCCGGCGCTGATCAGGCAGTTTTCACCGCACAACTTTTTTGCGACTCCCTAAGAAATCTGTCCCAACGCGCCAGTAAGCGCGCTCGCTTGGATGGGACAGAGCCCCACCAAGGGCCCCCACTCCGCACCACCACCCCCGAGCGGGTGGCCAGCCCGACCCTACGACCCGTCGCCAGCGCCCACAGAGGGCGCGTCACAATTGGCCTCGTCGGAGGCCTCAGCGTCCAGGGGCGTCTCCTCATCATCGGCCCCGAGGTCGCCGTCGAGCAGGCTCGAGAGCTCCCCTCTCAAGACCTCGATGCGCTCAGGCTCAAAGTCGTAGACGAAGACCCGCCACTCCTGCTTGCGGCGCGGCTGGCGCACCAACATGGCCTCACCCTCCTTGCCGCGCTGCACCTTGACGAGCTTCAGGCGTCGCTTGCGCATGAGCATCAGGCACAGGAGGTAGCGCAGCTCACGGATCTTCTCCTCGCTGCGATCCTCCAGCTGGAAGAACAGCTTCTCGATGAGCTCAAAATCCAACGCCAGCGTCGACTTAGCCTTCACCGCGAAGCGGGTCGCCCACCAGAAGATCGCGTCAACAGGCTCCTCCCAGCACTCAGGGTGATAGTCCTCCCTGATGAGGGCATCACCCTCCAACCTGACCTGGGTCAGGATGCGCTCGCCGTCGGTCTCAAACGGACGCTCGCACTTGGCGCACTCACCCCGCAGCCTTCGAATCTTCCAGTCGCTCATGGTGTCCCAGGATCCTACGCGAGCGGCGGTCGCTGCCCTAACCCCCTTTGGATTCTCGGAGGCTCAGAGAGAGGGCGCGCCCCTCCGCAGGTGTGCGCTCCATCCGCGTCCCGGACAGCCCCATGAGCG
>JAKVCE010000168.1 GCA_022447405.1 Planctomycetota bacterium
GCATCCACGAGGCCCGCTTCACCTACGAGGAGCACGGGCTCGAGCTCATCGAGGACCTCGGGGAGACCTGGGAGCGGGAGACCGACTCGCCCCTCCCCCTCGGTGGGATCTTCGCCCGCCGCGAGCTCGGGGACGAGCTCACGCAGCGCGTGACCGAGCTCATCCAAGAGTCCCTCGCGTGGGGGCACGCGAACCCCGACGCGGCGCTCCTCTCCATGCGCGAGCATGCGCAGGAGTTTGATGACGAGGTGCTCCGAGAGCACGTGAGGCTCTACGTGAACGAGTTCACGACGGCGCTGGGCGTGGTCGGCGCACGGGCCCTCTCCGTGCTCGGCGAGCGGGCGCGCGCCGCAGGGCTCTTGGACGCAGACAGCTCAGAGCTGGAGCTCTTCGGTGACTGAGCGAATCTTTCACATCATGGAGCCCTCGCAGTGGCCCAAGGACGGCTCCCCTCACACCCCGCACTCCCTCGACCTCGACGGCTTCCTGCACGCATCCTTCTCCCACCAGCTCGAGAGCACCCTCGCCCTGCACTTTGATCCATGCCTCCGGGAGACTGCTGACGACCTGTGGCTGCTCGAGCTCGACAGCGCGGCGATCGCTCAAGACCTTCGCGTGGAGGCCTCTCGAGGTGACGAGAGCTTCCCGCACCTCTACCGCGCCCTCCATACACACGAGGTCCTGCGCTGGTGGGTGCTCACGCTGAGCCAAGGACTGTGGACGCTACCTCGCTTCGGAGAATCCTCCGAGGAGGATGAGCCCAGCGGTACACCGGACGCGCCCTAGGGGCACCCTGGTACCCCAAAAAGACAAGAGCCCTCGCGACTCGACCCCGACTGAAGCCGGGATCAGAGCCGCAGGGCCCTGTACGGGGTCAAGCTAGGGCCTGACCCCAAGATGAGGCTCAATCAGCTGGCGGCGCCGCCGTCCCGCAGCTCGAGCATCTCTTTACGGATGTCTTGTGCGGTGGCTTTGACAGCCTGCATGGCCTTGCGAACGCGAGCCGTGGCGGCTTTGTTGCCGCCGCTGGCCTTCTCGACGTCCGCGCGTGCGTCTTCGATAATGGCGCAGAGGCGATCGTAGTTCTCGGTCATGGGGATACTCCCTAGAGTGGTCTGAGGGTTTGTGTCGAACGTGCGGGGGGTGGCCTGGAGGCCCCTGTAGGCCCCGCACGGTCTTCAATGACCAAAGTTCTGGCCCCGGATCAAGCGCTCCTGCCAGCCTGAACGCGCTTTTTGGCCTCTATTTTGAACATAAGGCCTTTCTTCGTAGCCACTTAGAGCAAATTCAAGCTCATGTCTACAGAACCCCTGTTCAGGCCCCTTTTTTGGCCCTTCAGGGCCGGTGACCCCGCGTGAAGACCCCGAGGAGGCTGCTGTCCATTCGCGGCGATCTCAAGCGTGATGGAGAGCCCATCGACCGCCTGCGGCTGTAGAGAGGGCATCCCTTGAAGCCTCAGGAGGGCTGCTGAGACGCTGAACTCAGCGAACCCTGATCCTCTTGTCCCCTACCAGAGGCCTCACTCACTCCTCAGCCCGAGGGGCTGAGTGGCAGGACCCCGCAGAGAGACCGGCGCGCCCAGGATCTCAGCGGCGATGACCGCGTCACGCCAGCCGCGATGAGCGCGTGACAGCTTGTGCACGGTCGCCTTCACCGCTGTCGCCTCTCCCCTCACTCCACCTGCCATGTCAGCGGCGACGTGCTCAGTGATGTCTTTGGACACAGATTGCTCGATGTCCTCAAAGACGGAGGCCCGGATCCTCCCTCCAGGCTCCCAGGGCTCAGTGGAGGCCGTCCCTTGGTCGAACGAGGCCCCCTCGAGACTCACACCCTCAAGCGAGGCGCCCTCGATGGAGACCTCTCTCGTCGCAGCCGCGGGGTCATAGCTCTCCGCGACAAAGGTCGGTTCGCCGACGAGCTCTTCGACCCCAAGCGACTCCGTCGACTTGGCGCGCACCTCTTCCCCTCCTCCAGGCCCCCAAGGATCCTGGAGCTCCTGCTCCATCTCTTCCTCAAGATCAGCGAGGCGATCAAAGATCTCCGTCCGCTTCCTCTCGTTGGCCCTCTCGAAGGCGTCGGGGCCCTTGGCGTCATCGACGACTTGCTTCGCCTCGAAGAACTTCTTCACGAGGCTCCCCGCCCCCAGGAGGAGGAGGATGACGAGCTGGCCAATGGCTTCTGAGTCGAAAGCCGCGAGGTTCATCGCTTACTTCGCCCCGTCCCCGCCGGCCGGAGGCGTGGCGTCTCCGTCGGAGATCGAGCGCCGCATGCTGGTGTCGGAGTCGATGTTCTTCAGGCGGTAGAGATCCATGACGCCCAAGTTGCCCGAGCGCAGGGCCTCCGCCATGGCGAGCGGAACCTCCGCCTCGGCGAGGACGACCTTGGCGCGGTTCTCCTCGACGTTCGCGGTGAACTCCTGCTCAGCAGCGACCGCCATGGCGCGGCGCTTCTCAGCGTTCGCCTGGGCGACGCGCTTGTCCGCCTCGGCCTGGTCCGCCTGCAGTCGGGCGCCGATGTTGTTGCCGATGTCGACGTCGGCGATGTCGATGGAGACGATCTCGAAGGCCGTCCCGGAGTCGAGGCCGCGGGTCAGGACCACCTTGGAGATGTGATCTGGGTTCTCGAGGACCTTCTTGTGGGTCTCACTGGAGCCGATGGTGGAGACGATGCCCTCACCGACCCGGGCGATGATGGTCTCCTCGCCCGCGCCGCCGACGAGGCGCGCGATGTTCGTGCGCACCGTGACCCGCGCCTTGGCGAGGACCTGGATGCCGTCCTTCGCGACAGCGGCGATCGTGACCTTGCCGCTCTCGGGGTTCGGGCAGTCGATGACCTTGGGCGTGACGCTCGTCTTGACGGCGTCGAGGACGTCTCGGCCGGCGAGGTCGATGCCCGTCGCCGTGCGGAAGTCGAGCTCGATGCCCGCTCGGTTAGCGGAGATGATCGCCTGCACGACCCGGTTCACCCGACCTCCAGCGAGGTAGTGCGCCTCGAGGTCGCGAGTGGCGATCCCCTCGATCCGCGCCTGCACCAGCATGATCTTCGCGTTGACGATCACCCCGGGCTTCACCTTCCGGAGGCCCATGGCGAACATCTCGAGGAGTCCGATCTTCGCCTTCGTGAGGATCGATTGGAGGTAGAGGTTCGCGTACCGCAGGAACACGAACAGGAAGATGATGAGGAAGAGGCCGAGTACGACCCCACCGATGATCTTGAGCATTTCCATGGACCAGTCCTTCTTGCGTTAGGGCTCCGGATGAGCCTCTTCGTCTTGTGTGTCTTGAACGGGAGGCTCCGGGGCTTCGCAGCCTGTGACCTCCACCCTGTTTCCGCTGAGCGCGATCACTTCGACCCAGGCTCCTGATTCGATCAGCTCGCCGCGCGTCACGACGTCGACCCGCCGCCCCTCGATGCGCGCTGTCCCTGCAGGCCTGAGCGGCGCCTCGACGACCCCGCGCTTGCCGAGGAGCTCTTTGTCGCGCTCGTCGATCGCGGCCCCGTCTTCGAAGCTGAAGCCTTCGGTCACCATGACCTTCGTGAAGGGGCTCTTCGGCAGCAGCTTGAACCCCAACATGATCATCAAGGGCACCAGCACGCAGGCGGCGATGAGGAAGTTCTGGCCTAGCTCAGGCGACTCTTGCCATGCGAGGACGACGCTCCCGATCAGCGCGATCGTCGCGAGCCCGCCCAAGAGCCCGAGGCTCGGGATGAGCACCTCAGCCATGATGAGCAAGAGCCCGACAGCGAGGAGAATGATCGGAAGAGTCACGCTGAGCCTCCTTTATCTAGCTCGACGACTACGCGGCCTCCGGCGGCCTCGACCACCACGACCGCGACCCCAGCCTCCAAGGCCTCGCCTGCAGCGCGAGCCTCGTACTCCTTGGCTCCGCCGGCCTCGAGGCTGACCTTGCCCACCGGGCGAAGGTCCGTCTTCGTGACTCCGCGATCTCCCACGGAGACCTGATAGCTCGCCTCAGGCACGGCCTCACCAAAGCCTGTCCCCTCAAAGGTCGGCCCCGTGACCGCGTGTCTCAAAACCGGCGTGTCCGGCAGGACCTTGGAGAGCCCGACCACTCCAAGCATGGCGACGGTCGCTAGCAGCATGAAGTGGAAGCTCGCGTCGAGGGCCATGCTCCGCGCGAGCGGATCCGCGAAGGTGAAGCCTGGCCCGACCTGCGCCGCGATGAGCCCCAGCACCACTGCGACGCCGCCCACGAGCCCGATCCAGATCGTGCCGGGCATGACGAAGAGCTCGACCACGAGGAGCGCGAGCCCCACCCCGACGAGCACGATGTGTGGGATGTCCGCCAGCCCGACGAACCAGTGCCCCGTCAGCATCACGGCGAAGCAGATCACGGCGCCGATCCCAGGCGCGCCGAAGCCGGGCTGCTTGAGCTCGGTGTAGCCGAGCCAGAGCCCCGCCATGAGCAAGATGGGAGACATCATCGTGAGCCAGGCGAGGGTGTCCTCAGAGGCTGAGCGCTCGAGCGTCACGACCGGCTGCCCCGAGAGACCGATGCGGTCGATGACCTCCTCCAGGCTCGCGGCGGAGCCATCAGCGAGACCCAACCCCACAGCCTCCGTCCCCGTGGCGTTCAGGAGCTCGCCCTCGCGCACTAAGGTGCGCACGAGCTCCACGTCATCACCGCTCATGCGCAGGTCGCCCCACTCCGTCGCGTCGATGACCTTGAGCTCGCCCTCGTGCCGCACCTCGCGCACCTCAACGGACTCATCCACCATCGCCTCTGCCAAGGCCGGCGGCCTGCCGTGGCGCTCTGCCACGGCGCGGAACTGTGAGCGCAAGAGCGAGGTCACCTTCTCGCGCACGCCGCCCTCTTCAGGGACCGGCGCGATCCCCGCCGGGCCTGGAGTGACAGGCGCCGCCGAGCCGATCGTGCTCGCGGGAGACATATAGACCCGCTCGCAGGAGATGGCGAGGAGCGCGCCCGCGCTCGTCGCGCGGTCATGAACCCAAGCCGTCGTCAGCAAGCCGTCCTCCGACGCGCGATCGAGCCGTCGAGAGAGCTGCCACATGAGCTCGATCTCGCCGCCGGGCGTGTCGATGTCGAGGATCAGCGCGCCGTGCCCCTCGGCCTCGGCGTGATCACAGGCCCGCTCCAAGAGCCCCAAGGTCCCGACGTCGAGCATCCCCTCGACGCGGACATGAGTCACGCCATCACCAGCTCCCGCGAGGGGCGCGAGGAGGGTCAGGCAGGCTAAGGGGAGCGTGTATCGCAGACTGTGCATGGAGCTTCCGAGCAGGGTACGCCGAGGGGCGCCCCGCATTCCAGCCATCTTCCAAACACTCAGGCCAGGTCGCCGTCCGCGAGGGTCAGCCACCAGCCGCGGGAGAGCAGGTCATGGTCGACGCGGCGGTCGAAACAGCGCGCACAGAGCGAGTAGGGCGTGGTCTCTACGCGCCAGCCGCGCTCCTGGAATCCGGCGAAGTCCGCGCTCCAGGGCGGGAGCGAGGCGACGAGGTGGGTCCCGCCGCTGGCCACGGCCCGCGCGCGG
>JAKVCE010000169.1 GCA_022447405.1 Planctomycetota bacterium
GACCTCTCCTAGGCGGTCTCAGAGTGCCGAAAATAGCCCAGGAGCTCCCTAGAGCACCTTGTCATGCGCCCCATCCAATCCGTCAGCGTCCTCATCCCCACCTACCAGGGGATGGAGTTCTTGGACCGCCTCATGGGCGGCCTCGCGGAGCAGGACCTCGAGCTCGAGTGGGACGTCTACGCCATCGACTCCAGCTCCTCCGACGGGACCTGGGAGGCGCTCGAGGCCTGGGGAGAGAAGCTCCCGGTGAAGCTCCAGCGCGAGCGCATCACCTCCGTCGAGTTCGACCACGGCGACACGCGCAACCTCCTCGCCGCGCGCTCACGCGGTGACCTCTTGGTCTTCCTCACCCAGGACGCGATCCCGAGCGACCCCTCCTTCCTCACGAAGCTCGTCAAGAACTTCGAAGACGCAGACGTCGCCGCCGTCACCTGCCGCAACGTCCCCCGCCCGGACGCGCACCTCCTCACGAAGATCTTCAGCGAGAACGACCCGGGCTACTCCGCCGGTCGCCGCGAGGTCCGCCTCTCGGACGTCGAGGGCTACGAGGAGATGAACGCGCACGAGCGGCGCCTGCTCTACAACTTCAACGACGTCGCCGCTGGATACCGCCGCGAGGTCTGGGAGCTGCACCCCTTCCCGCGCACTCCCTTCGGCGAGGACGTGCTCATGGCTCGCGCGCTCCTCGAGGCCGGCCACACCGTCGTCTACGACGACGAGGCCACGGTGGAGCACAGCCACGACTACACCCCCGAAGAGCACCGCGCCCGCGGTGAGATCGACGCGCGCTTCAACGCTGAGTGGCTCGACCGCATCTGCGTTGGCTCGAAGAGCGACGCCAAGGAGCTCACGAAGCGCCAGCTCAAGGCCGACGCCGAGGCGATCGCCGCCGCTGGCTACCAAGGCTCCGAGGCCGACGAGCTCCTCGCTGAGGCGAAGGCGCAGCGTGAGGCCACCTTCCTCGGCCTCTATGAAGGCGGCAGGACCCCGCGCCGTCGCCCGACGACGCAGGTGTCCCAGGGGGAGCCCCTGAACCTCCTCTACGTCGTTCACGGCTTCCCGCCCGACACCTGGGCCGGCACCGAGATCTACACCCAGAACATCGCGCTCGAGATGCAGCGCCGCGGCCACTCCGTGACCGTCCTGGCGCGCGTTCCCGCTGAGGGAGACGAGGCCCCGGAGGACTTCTCGATCGAAGAGTCTGATTTTCAGGGCCTGCGCGTCCTGCGCTGGACCCACCGCCTCGCCCACCGCTCGATCGCTGAGAGCTACAACCACCCTGAGGCTGAGGCCGCCTTCCGTCGCCTCCTGATGCGCGAGGACTTCGACCTCGTGCACTTCCAGCACCTCATCCACTCCTCCGCGGGGCTCGTCAGCGTCGCCAAGGAGTTCGCGCTCCCGACGATCATCACCTGTCACGACTACTGGGGGCTCTGCGCGCGCGTTCAGCTCATCCGCCCTGACGGAGAGATCTGTGAGGGGAACCAGGGCGCCGGCTGCTTCCTCTGCGTGAAGGAGACGGCCCTCGACAAGATCCCGGCGGCCCGCGCCCTAGGGAAGGTAGCGGGCGGCGCCTTCGACGGCTTGATCGGCGGGCTCAAGGCCTTCGTCGGTCAAGACCAGCGCCAGCGCCTCGAAGGTTATGAGGACACGATCGCGCGGCACGACTACGTCCTCGGCGCATACGCCGAGGCCGACCTCTGCATCAGCCCGAGCCGCTTCCTGCGTCAGAAGTACATCGAGAGCGGGCGCTTCGACCCGCACCGCTTCCTCTTCAGCGACAACGGCATGCGCACCGACCACGTCGAGGCCCTGGCCAAGACCAAGTCGCCCGAGGGCCGCGTGCGCTTCGGCTTCGTCGGCTCCCTCGTCTGGTACAAGGGCGGTGAGGCGATGATCCGTGCGATGCAACTCTTGAAAGACGCCGACTGCGAGCTCAACGTCTACGGCACCTTCGACCCGGAAGGGGACGAGCACCACGCCGAGCTCCAAGCGCTCGCCGAGGGGAGCAACGTTCACTTCAAGGGCCGCTTCGACAACTCGCGCCTGAGCGAGGTCTATGCGGACATCGACGTGCTCGTCGTCCCGAGCGTCTGGTATGAGAACTCGCCCATCACCATCCACGAGGCCTACTTGACCGAGACCCCGGTGCTCGCGAGCGACATCGGCGGCATGGCCGAGTTCGTGAAAGACGGCGTGGACGGCCTGCACTTCAAGGTCGGAGACCCCGAGGACCTCGCGGCGAAGATGAGGCGCTTTGTGGACGAGCCCGACCTCGTCGAGCGCCTCTCACAAGACTTCATGCGCGTGAAGACCCTCGTGGAGAACGGTGAAGAGACCGAGGCACGTTACCGCGCCCTCACCTGCGTCGACCGGAGCCCCGAGGGCGCCGGCGCGCTGCTCGTGCGCGGCGCCAGAGACACCGCCGGTCAGGAGTCCTGCGTGGAGCAGGGCGCTGACTGGCTGCTGCTCACCCCCGGCGGTGGGGCGGCAGAGTATGCGCTCGAGGGGACCGGGGGCGGCAGGCGAGAGCTTTCGCTCTCCGTCGCGCTCCTAGGCGTCGAGTCCGAGAGCGTCGAGATGGGCGGGCGAGTCTTGGTCGACGGCGCGGAGCTCGCGCAGATCGAGCCCTTCTTCGCCGACGGATCGGACGAGATCCGAGAGCTCTGCATGAACATCGATCTGCCCGTGGACGCTGAGCGCTTGCGCATCGAGTGCGCGCTCTCGGAGGGCGGCCCTGAGGCGCACCTGCGTTTGACCTCGGTGGAGGTTCGCCCTGGGCGCGCCAAGAGGACCGCGGAGGTGGCGTCGTGATGGGCTTCGTGAAGAAGGTCCTCAAGGGCCGCAAGAAGAAGCGCGGGAAGGTCGATCCCTTGGGGCTCGCTGTCGAGCTCGGTGAGGCTGTCCGCGACGAGGACCTCCCGCGGTGCTCCATCGTGATCCTCAATTGGAACGGCAAGCACCACCTCAAGCCCTGCTTCGAGACGCTCGCATCCCTCGACTACCCGAAGGATAAGTACGAGGTCGTCCTCGTCGACAACGGCTCAAGCGACGGGAGCCAAGAGGAGATGCGCGACGAGCACGCTTGGGTGCGTCTCGTCGAGAACGAAGAGAACGCAGGCTTCAGCAGGGGCTGCAATCAGGGAGTGGAGTGCTCGGACTCTCCAGAGGTCGTCGTCTTCTTGAACAACGACATGCGCGTCGAAGAGGGCTGGCTGCGTGAGCTCGTCTCTCCCATCGCGCGCGGCGAGTGCGCCGCCACGACGGCCAAGATGTACTCATGGGACGGCAAGCTCATGAACTCTGCCGGCGGCGGGATGAACTTTCACGGCATCGGGATCCAGCGCGGCTACCTCGAGGAGCCCGGCCCTGAGCATGACTGGGCGCGCAAGACCCTCTTCGCCTGCGGCGGCGCGATGGCCATGGACGCCCGCGTCTTCGAGGAGCTCGGCGGCTTCGACGAGGAGTTCTTCGCCTACTACGAGGACGTAGACCTCGGCTGGCGGACCTGGATCGCTGGCTATGAGGTCCTCTACACGCCGAAGGCCGTCTGCTACCACCACCACTCGAGCACGAGTCGGCGCATGCCGACAGAGATGATCCGCCTCCTGCAGGTGCGCAACCCGCTCCTCGCGTGCTTCAAGAACTATGGGGATGAGGCCTTCGGGAAGGTCTTCCCGGCGCTCTTAGCCCTCAGCGTGCGGCGCATGTTCGCCTCCGCGGGCATCGAGGACGACGGACCCTTCCGGATCCAGAACGCCGTCACGGACGCGACAGGGCCTGTGCGCAAGATGTGGGAGCGCGCGCGCGGCGGCGCCTCCGAGACCTTCCCCCTGACCCGGATCGCAACGGCCGACTTCATCGGCATGAACGACCTGCTCGGGGACTGGGACCGCTGGATGGAGCGGCGTCGCGCCGTTCAGGCCACGCGGGAGCGCTCAGACGAGGAGATCTTCCGCCTCTTCCTCAAGCCGACCTGGTGTATTGAGGACGAGCTCGGCTACAAGGAGCTTCACGAGGGGGTCTTGCGGGACCTCGGGATCGGAGAGCTCTTCGATGGACTCACAGACGATGGACCGGAGCCGCACAGGTAAGCCCAGATGAAGCTCTCCATAGTCATGCCCGTCTACAACGAGGAGGCCACGCTGCGCGAGATCGTGGCGCGGGTCCTCGAGACCCCTCACGAGAAGGAGCTCCTCCTCGTCGATGACTGCTCTAAGGACGGCTCGGCCGCGATCATCGCGGAGCTCGTGGCCGCGCACCCCGAGGTGCGCTCCTTCAAGCACGAGACGAACAAGGGCAAGGGCGCCGCGCTGCGCACAGGCTTCCAGAACGTCGAAGGCGACGCGGTCGTCATCCAGGACGCCGACCTAGAGTACGACCCCGCTGATTACGAGAAGCTCCTCGTGCCCTTCGAGAGCGGCGAAGCGGACGTCGTCTACGGGAGCCGCTTCCTCGGCGGCGCCTACACCCTCGAGGTGAACTTCTGGCGCTACCACGGCAACCGGACGCTGACCCGGGTCAGCAACCTCTTCACGGGCCTCCGCCTCACTGACATGGAGACCTGCTACAAGCTCATGCGCGCGGACGTGGCGCGCTCGCTCGACATCAAGTCACGCACCTTCACGGTCGAGCCCGAGATGACGGCGAAGTTCGCCCGCGCCAAGCTGCGCGTTGTCGAGGTCCCGATCAGCTACGACAGTCGCGGGTATGACGAGGGGAAGAAGATCGGCTTGAAAGACGCCTTCCTCGCCATCGGCGCGATCGTGCGCTTCCGCTTCTTCTCCTGACTCAGACCTCGAGGTTCTCTCCGACCTCGTGCTGGCTGGCGACGATCACCTCGACGTCGAGTCGACCCAGCTCCTCGAGGGTCTCTCGCGCCGCGCTCTGGGCGAGCTCGGGGGTGTTCGTCTTCTGCGAGAGGTGGGCGAGGATCAGGGTGTGCAGCTCGGGGCCGACGAGCTCGGAGAGGAGCGCCTGGGCTTGTGCGTTCGAGAGGTGTCCCTGGTCGCCGCTGATGCGCTTGCGGAGCTTGGGCGGGTAGGGGCTCGTCGCCATGAGCTCGGGCTGGTAGTTGAACTCAAGGACCAGCGCGTGCGCGCCTCGCAGTAGAGGGGCGAGGTCATGTCGCGGGTGCCCGCAGTCGGTGAGGATGATGGCCGTCCTCCCCTTGTAGCTCAGCTTGAGGGCGACCGTGGGGTCGCAGTCATGGGGGAGGGGCACCGTCTCAATCAGGAGCGCCTCGTCCTCTCCCGGGACCTCTAGTTCGAAGTCTCCGCCGATCGGGAGCGCGGAGAGCTTGGGGGCGCGGGCGACCGAGCGGTTCTGCATCATCGCCTCGGGGCAGTGGACGAGAGCGTCGTGGCGCTTGCCCACGATGCCAGCCGAGCGCGCGTGGTCGAGGTGTGCGTGAGTGAGGACGACGTGGTCGATCTGCTTCGGCGCGACCCTAGCTGCCTCAAGGCGCTCTGTGAGGGCGCGCATGGA
>JAKVCE010000017.1:0-7953 GCA_022447405.1 Planctomycetota bacterium
TGACCTTGAGCTTCTCGCCGAAGAGTCAGCGCTTCGAGGGCGCCAGCGGAGGCGGAGGGGGCGGTCAGGACGCGGAGCACGCCGCTCTCCTCAAGGCCCTCGGGGAAGACCCCGGCTTCGTCGACTTCGACCGCGCCAAGCTCTTGGAGCGCGTGAAGTGAGCTGACCGGACCGCCTACTTCAGCAACTGAATCGCCAGCGGGTACTTGCACGGCTCGCCACTGTGGCCCTGAACCGCGGCCATCACACACCCGATGATCACATAGATGAGCAGAGGGATCACCAGGACCGCTCCGATCCCGCAGGTGACGAGCGCGAGGAGCCCGACCACCATCGAGTAGATGAGGAGCGAGATCTGGAAGTTCAGGGCGTCTCTTCCGTGCTGGTCAAGGAACTCGGACTCGTCCTTCTTCACGAGCCAGATCACCAAGGGCCCGATGAAGCCGGTGAAGAAGGCCAAGATGTGCATCAGGAGCGCGAGGTTGCGCTCTTCTTGGCTAGGTGTTGAGGGGGAGGCGTTCATTGCGAGGGAGGGCGCTTTTTTGCGCCGCCTCAGCCTAGCGGATTGTGGTTGAGCCCGCGTTGGCGAGGCCGGGATCAACCTCCTCTTTCGCCGGAGCCTCCCTGAGAGAGCTCCTTGAGGCTGGCGGCGAAGCGCGTGACGAAGGTGTGCAAGCCGCCGATGAGGGCGAGGCTTAGGGCGCACGAGATCCCGTTCCAGCGCAGGGCCTCTCCGAACACGACGGGCCCCTCAAGGTCTGCCCAGCCAAACTCGGCTTGCGCTGCGGCGAGGAGCGCGCCGAGGAGCAGGGCGACGGAGCGGTCGGCGCGGCCGAAGCCGCGGTAGTTCCTCTTCAGCCCGACGCTCTGCGCGGCGGTCCCCATGTAGGACCCAAACATGGTCGCGAGGGCGGCGGCCCAGCCGAGCACGACGCCGAGCCCCGGGTGGAGGAACCAGGCAGCGTTAGCTCCGAAGGCCACCAGCAGCATCGCGTCCACGACGCGATCGAGGGTGTGATCGAGGAGGTCGCCCGCAGGACCGTCGAGGCCACGCCTGCGCGCGAGCTGCCCATCTAAGCCGTCGAAGAGGAAGGCGACGCCCATGAGGAGACCTACGACGAGCCATTGCCCAGGCTCATCTCGGCCGGCCCTCAGCCCCACCCAGGCCGCGCCGGCTGCGGCGACCAGGCTCGCCCAGGTGAGGTGGTTAGGGCGGAGCCACCCGAAGTGGTCTAAGAGCGGGCCGGTCGCCTGCTCCCACCGCCCGCGCAGGCGCTCCAGCGCCAATCAGCCCTCCGCGCCCCAGGTGCTCGTGTCGCTCGCGAGGTCCTCGCGGAGGAAGAGGTAGTAGAGCTGCCCCTCGGTGAGGGTCTCGCCAGCGAGGGCCTCCGCGTCGTCACCGATGCCGAGGTAGATGTCGGCGCGACCGGCGGTGCGGATCCCGCCTCCGGTGTCTTGGTCCATGAGGGCGTGTTGGATCGCCGCGCCTGAGCTCATCTCAGCCCACCCAGCCGGCGTGTCCACATAGGTAATGCCGCCGCGGGGGAAGATGGACTTGTCCGTGGCGAGCGTCCTGTAGGCCGTGACCTCGAACCCGAGCGAGCCGCTCGGGTTGCCGAGGATCTCGCTGAAGAAGACGAAGCGGTCGTTGCGATGCAGGAAGGACGTGACCTTCTCTGGGTTGGCCTCCGCCCAGGCGCGGATCGCCGGGAGGCTCAAGCGCTCCTCGCCGAGCTCTCCGGCCGAGACGAGCTCTCTCCCGAGCGAGGTGTACTCGTGGCCGTTGTTCGCGCCGTAGCCGAAGCGCGCCATGTTCCCGTCAGGGAGGCGGACAAAGGCCGAGCCGTTCACGTGCGCGATGAAGGTGTCCATCGGGGAGGTGAGCCAGACGAGCTCGAGGCCCCTACCTTCGAGGAGGCCGCCGGCCTCGATCGCTTGGCGCGTGGGGTAGGGCTCCGTATGTCCAGCCGCGGTCACCTGCCCGAGGATCGCGCCGGCCTCTCCCTTCACGAGGTCTTCAGGGGTGGCGTAGAGGGGATGGTTGTACTCGTCGGACTGGGTCAGGCTGCCCTCGAAGATCGGGGTGCAGTACGCGGTGAAGAGCACGCCGCCGCCCTTCCCGTCCCAGCCGGCGCTCTTGTAGAGGTCGAACTCGTTCTCGACGCTCCAGCGGAAGGAGTAGGCCGAGTGACAACCCAGGAGGAGCTCCCTGAAGCGGGTGACGCTCGCCCGGGCTCGCTCGTGGGTGACCTCCTCCATCGGGAAGAACGCCTGGGAGCTCGGGTTGTCGAACCAAGCGATCGAGCGGTCTAGCGCGGGGAGGAGCTCTTCACGGCGACGCCAGTCGCGGGAGAGGTCGGGCCAGTCAGTGGCGCTCGCCACCTTGAGCAGCGCCGGCCAGCCCGGGGGGAGCGGGCGACCATAGTCGGGCGCAGGCGTCTGGCAGCTCGTGGCGAGGAAGAGAGAGCCCAAGAGGAGGGGGAGGAGTCGGCGCATCGTTGGAGCATGGCCAGACCTCGGGGGCCATTCAAGAAAACCCCGATTTGACGGCTCGGGCGGCCTCAGCGCCTACTGAGGAGCGCCGCGATGGGCGCGTCGAGGAAGTAGACCTTCGTCTTCTCCTCGTGCCCCGAGTAGTAGGAGAGGAGGAGGCGATCTCCTTCGAGCAAGAGCCCGGGGTAGCTCGTGTCGCCGCCGCTCTCGAGCACTGCGAGCTGCTGCAAGGAGCCGTTCAGCTTGATCAGAGCGAGGGCGGTCTGCTGGCCGTTGGGTCGATACCTGCGGTAGGCGGCCAGCCACTCTCCTCCAGGGAGCTGGATCAGGTTGGGGCCGCCCATCCGCTCGGGCAGCTCACGGAAAGACCACTCGGTGAAGGGCGCTTGGGCTGAGCCGAAGTGCGCCGCTGCGTCCTCACCCTCGCGCCGGACGAGCGCGACCATCTGACCGCTGCGGTCAAAGCGCAGCGTCACCTCGTTCGGCTCCCCAGTGATCGGGAGGGTGGAGATGTACTGGTAGCGCAGGCCGTCTCGGGTAGAGACGAGGTGCGCGCCGCTCGCCCCGGTGATCGCTTGGTAGACGACCCCGTACCCGACGCCCTCATGCCAGGTCACGCGCCAGAGCCAGTCGACGTCGGTGCGGATGGCCTCATCGATCTCTACCGCCTTGAGCGGACCGAAGGCCTCGGCGCCCGGCTTCAGGAGGGCGACCATGTTCTGGCGCAGCTTCAGCTCACGGTCCACGTAGTGTGAGCCGCCCAAGAGGAGCATGAGCTCTCCCTCTGGGGTGACCGAGAGCTTGGGGTCTCTCAGGTCCACCGTCTCTCGCTCGAGGAGAGCGAAGGAGCTCCACGTGGAGTCCTCTTCGCGAACCAAGACCCGGATCTTCCCGTCCGCGCCGAGGGCGTGGCTGTCGCTCTCGCGATACGCGCAGAAGAGACGTCCGCCTGCGCGGGCTATGTCCGTGAAGGCGCTGTGGGGAGCCATGTCCCCGATGCAGACAGGGTCGAGGTCCCCCGGCGCGAGCGAAGCGAGGGCCGCTAAGAGCTTGAGCGAGAGCGTCATCTCACCAGAGGGGCAGAGGTCGTGCTCACGGAGGAGGGCGCAGAGCACAGAGGCTCAGCGTTGCCAGAGGGAGACGCCATCAGTCGAAGTGGCCCATGAGGCGCAGCCGCTTCTCGCGGTCTGCGGCGAAGAGCTTGATGCCTTCGGCGAGGCTCTCCGGGTCCAAGTGCGCTTCGGCGACGATCTCGTCGACGCTGCCGCCGGTGCGCCAGCGGTCGTCCCAGTCCGAGCTCATCGCGTAGTGCTCTGCGATCTTGTGGGGCAGCCACTGCTGCATGAGCTTGCGCGCGCCGTTGGTGACGACGGTCGAGTCGAGCCAGTCCGGCCGCGGCAACACGGTGTCCTTGTACTCCCGGCCGGCGAGTTCGAAGAGCTCCCAGGAGACCGCCTGGACGAGCTTCACGTTCGGCAGTGAGCCGTCTTCGATGCGCGGGAGGAGCGAGTAGATCGAGCGCGTCGTGCTCGTCCCCTGCACGATGATGCAGCCCTCCTTCGGGCGGTCGAGGTCGTAGTCACGCAGGACATAGGCCCCCTTGGCCGCCTCCATGTGAGAGGCGACGCCGAGCGCGGCTCGATCCGGGGTCTCGAAGGCGGGACGGGTCAGGTGCAGGGCGATGATCGGTGCGTCGCTCGCGAGGGCCGCAGCGAGGGAGGGCGCGACCTCGTTGTGCTCCCACGGGTGCAGGTTGATGACGTGCCCATCGGGGAAGAGCTGCGTGACTCCGGGAGCGAAGATGCCGAAGTGGGTGCGGCTGTCTTCAGCGGTCTCAGGTCCAGAGTGACCGACGACCCAGATGATCCGGCCGGTCTTCAGCGGGCAGTCTTGCGCCAGCTGGCTGAAGAGGCGCATCAGCCCGTACTTCAGGTAGCTGAAGGACCCATAGGTGGAGCAGGAGGCCCAGTACCCGTCGTACTCACGCTCTGGGTCAGCGGACATGTTCACCGTGGCGATCCCCGCAGAGAGCCCGGAGTTCGTGAACTCTGTGATCTGCTGAGGGAGCAGGGCGCCGCTCGGGTTCGTCTCGCGCTCGTACCAGCCGAAGCCCGGCGTCTCTCCGAAGGCCTTGGCGAAGCCAGAGATGGAGGTTGAGTCGGCGAGGTCCGCAGAGCTCGCGAGGACGAGGGGGCGCCCCATGCGCTCCTTGGCCAAGGCGTTCATCCATGCGCCGAACTTCGAGAAGCCGTCCTTGTTCGCGGCCTTGGCGCCGGGCTCAACGAAGAGCTCTTCGGGCAGCGCGTCCTGGGCGAGCCAGGAGCGGTCTGTGTGCATGTTCTTCTCGCCGGCGGGCTGGAAGCCCTCCGGCTCGGTGGGGACGGAGTCGCCCAGCTCGACCAGCGTGTCCGAGAGGTACTCCACGAGGGCCTGGTCTGAACGGAGGACGCTCATGACGGTCTCCAGCCAGCCGCGCGTCTGCTCTCGGCAGGCGTCCTCGCCGGGGTCGCTCTGGTCACCTTGGCTCTCGAAGCTCACGCCGTGTCGGTCGGCGAACTCCTCGCGGCACTTCCAGAAGAGCTCTGAGTTGCGCCCGTGCGCCTTGCCGTGGCTCGGCGCGTCGAACTTGTGATAGCCGCGCCCCTTGCGCGTCTTCACCCAGACCATCCCGGGCAGCCCGCCGGCGTCATCGGTGTGGCAGATCTCGAGCAGCGCCTTGGTGATCTCGCCGTAGTCTTCGCCCTCTTCCGTCCCTGCGACGCGCCAGCCGTAGGGCTCGAACCAGTCGCTCGGCGTGCCCTTCACCACGGTCGAGTTGGCGAACTCGTCGATCCCGTGGTCGTTCCAGTCCATGAGGTAGATCAGGTTCTCGCAGCCGAGGCCCCACGCGGAGTTCTTCACCTCGTGGTGTGCGCCGGCGGAGTGGCCGCCCTCGCCCTCCATGGCGAAGACCTTCGTGCCGCCAGCGCCAGCGTGCTTCAGAGCGACCGCCTCGCCGAGGGCCGCGGGCGCGCCGTGGCCCGAGGGCCCCGTGTTGAACTTGAAGAAGAGCGTCTTGCCCTCCATCTCCGCGTGGCCAGGGAGCCCGCCGTTGTGCCGCAGCTGCAGGAGGTCTTCCCAGTAGAGCGCGCGCTCTTCAGCGTTCGGGACGAGGTAGCGCTCGTCTCCGGTCTGCTCGTAGCGGATGCGCAGCGCCTCGTTGTAGACGGCGAGCATCGCGTAGATGCCGGGGTTGCAGTGGCCGGCCACCAGCACGAAGCGGTCTCCGAAGGCGAGCTCGGGCCTGCGGACGTCCCAACGCATCCCAGCGCCCAAGGTCGAGGCGACGAGGAGGGGGACCTTGGAGCGTGACCCGCCGGGGTGGCCGCTCTGGCGGAGGTTGAGCATCAGGTCGATGCACTGATCGATGAGGTCCCCGGCCTTCTCCCAGTGGTGGAAGTTGCTAGCTAGGGACTCGTAGGAGGGCTTCTGAAGGGTCTGCATCATCAATGTCCTATCGCATCGGGCGGGGCTCGCCCAGACGAACAGCGGGATCTCCAGGCGTCTCGCCGAGAGCTCTACCTCGTGCCTGGAAGTGCGCGATTATAGCCGGGCGATGTCAGCCTCGGCGGCGATGTACCCAAAGGCCGCCCAAACCTCGCCTCGGGTGACCAGAAGGAGGGCTTCGCGCGCCTCCTCGACCCGGCCCTGATGGAGCAGCTCTTGAGCCAGGCCGTATGTGACGGTCGGAGAGGCGAGGGTCCCAGACTCAACGTTGTCGAGCACACCGGCCGCGTCGAGCTCTCCGCGGAAGTGCAGCAAGAGGCGGTGGTAGGAGTCGTTCTCGATGATGTCCATCTCCGGGCGGACGAAGGCGATCCTGCGGAGCGCCTCCTCGGGCCGCCCGTCGCGCCTGAGCGAGTTGGCGAGCCAGTAGGCTGCGGCGACGCGCATGTCATCGTTCGGGGAGATCTCCAGGCACTCACTCCAGGCCTTGGCCGCGCCCTCGAAGTCGCCGCGGAGGTAGCGAGCGAGGGCGAGGTGGTAGAGCACGTTGGTCTTCTGTGTTGAGCGAGGGATGCCTGCTTCATTGGGGAGGCCGTCGGGCTCGATGGTGTCCGCCTCGTCCTTGACGAGCTCCCAAGCGAGCTCGAGGTCTCGCTCGGCGGCGCCGAAGTCACGCAGCGTGATGTAGCGGTGGCCCCGGTGACGGAGCAGCACATCGTCTTCTCCGAAGAGCTCTAGGCCGACGCTGAAGAGCTCTACGGCGGCGCGGTATCGCCCGAGGTAGGCGAGCTGCCTGCCGGACCAGACCCAGGCTGAGCGATCTCGGCCCAAGATCGCTAGCGAGAGATCGAGCGCTGCGGAGTGTTCGAGCTCGGCGCTCGCCGACGGCTGGCGCCGCTTGAGCGCGCGCCCTTGGAGGGAGGTCGCCTGGGTCGCGCTCGGGGGCTGGGCAGCGATCGCGCGGGCGCGCGCGACAGCGTCAGGGACAGAGGGGGGGTCGCTCTGGCAGGCGACCAGGAGGCAGAGGGGAGCGAGGCGGGCGAGCGGCGACGTTCTCATTCGCGCCAAAACCTGTCGAGCCTGTCGAACGCGCTCTGTCGTGAGCGCCAACCGCCCCAGCGCCGGTAGGAGCGATAGAGCTCCCTCGCGGCCTCCTGCTCCTCTTCTTTTGAGAGCTCCACGCGACGCAGCGCGCGCAGCACGGTCGGCCACAGCCGGCGCTCGATCCCACGCGAGGCCTCGGTGCGCCCGAGGGAGGCCAAGGCGTTCACCGCTAAGCACACCTTCACCTCGTCGTCCTCCTCGCGCTCCAGCTGGTCCAAGAGGAGCGCGATCACGTCCTCGTCGCCCACCTTCCATGAGCCGCGCGCGGCAGCGAGGCGGACCGCGGGGTCTTCGTCCTCCACCCGATCAAGCCACTCGTGCATCGTCGCCTCTTCGAGCGTGCGCTCCATCCGAGCGAGCGCCCAAGAGGTGAGGTCCTCGACCGCGCGCGACTCCGCGAGCCAGCGCTCCCAGTCGAGGTCGCCAGTCTCACGCATGCAGTCAAAGACGATCGCCCAGCCGACGAAGTGAACGATCACGTTCTCTCGCACGCTGTGGTCGTGCTGCGAGGTGAGGGAGAGCAGGCGGTGGAGCTCCTCTCGGCTCGGTCGGTCCTCTCGAAGCTCTAGCCAAGGCCAGAAAGAGAAGCCGTCTACGACCCAGCGCTCGCCCCGCTGAATGCCGTCGCCCATGACGGCGGCCACCCCCTCCTCGAACCACAGGGGTAAGGAGAGCCCGAGCTCTGCGATGCGCGCGTGGACGAGCTCGTGGACAGCCGTGCCGGTCGCGGGCGTCGCGACGAAGATCCCCGAGGGGGAGAACAGCCCGCCGCCCCCGCCGGCGTGGAAGGCTGGGACGACGGCTTCGCCGACCCCTTCGACGTACTCAACGACGCCCTCCTCTCCAGTGATCGTGCCGCGGTTCCCGGAG
>JAKVCE010000017.1:7963-16454 GCA_022447405.1 Planctomycetota bacterium
GGAGTGCAGGTCCACGGAGCCCTTGATCGCGTGGACGTCTACGTTGCCTGTGAAGGGGCCGAACACCTCCTCAACGGCGACGAAGGCAGCGTCGAACGCGCCTGAATAGGCCTCAGAGTCCACCGTGGAGCCGTCCTCCACATAGAGCGTCCAGCCCTCGTACTCCCCCGCGGGCTCCCAGCTGGTGCAGCCAGCGAGGGCCAGCGCCACGAGGGCGGCGCAGGGGCTCTGCAGCTTCACGCGGGCGGTCAGTTTGCGAGGGCTCATGGATCTGGGGACGCAGGCGGCGAGGGCTCAGCGACTGTCGTTATCATAGCTCGCCCAGCCAGATGGACCGAAGGTCCGCATAGAACCCCATACGAACAAGCAAAGCACCGGCGACCCCCATGGCAGAATTCCGACTCGAGCTCGACGCCCCGAACAACATCGTCCTCGTGATGGTCACTGAAGATGACGGCTCCGAGGTCGACTACCAGTTTGACTTCGACCCCAACACCGGGCGCTGGGAGTTCGCAGAGCGTGACCTCCTCGAGCGCGACTTCGGCGATGACTGGGTCAACGACTTTGAGGACGCGGTGGAGAAGATGATCCAGGGGGCGGTGCAGGGTTAGCCCTGCGGGAGCTCCTTGGCTCGCGCCTTCGTCCTCGTCCTCGACAGCCTCGGCGTCGGCGCGCTGCCCGACGCCGCTGGCACCTCTGATGAGGGCGCACACACCCTCGACCACCTCGTCGCGGCGAACGGCGGGCTCGAAGCGCCGCGGCTCGTCGAGCTCGGCCTCGGCTGCATCGAGGGCGTCTCGAGCTTGCCGCGCCCCGAAGCGCCCGCGGCTGCCTTCGGTCGCTGCAGCGAGCGCTCGCCGGGCAAGGACACCTCTACCGGACACTGGGAGATGATGGGCTGCCCGCTCGACTTCTCCTTCCCGGTCTTCCCAGACGGCTTCGGGCCGGAGATCCTCGACCCGTTCCTTGAACGCTCAGGCCTGGCAGGGGTCCTCGGGAACAAGGCGGCCTCGGGGACCGAGATCCTCGAGGAGCTCGGCGCGGAGCACGTAGCGACGGGGAAGCCGATCGTCTACACGAGCGCGGACAGCGTCTTCCAGGTCGCCTGCCATGAAGAGCACTTCGGCTTGGAGCGCCTGTATGAGATCTGCAGGACAGCCCGCGAGCTCCTCGACCCGCTCGGCGTCGGCAGGGTGATCGCGCGGCCCTTCATCGGCGAAGACGGCGCGTGGCAGCGCACCTACAACCGCCGCGACTTCTCCCTGCTCCCTCCGAAGGAGACGGTCTTGGACCGCCTCGCCGACGCAGGCCAGCCGGTCGTCGGGGTCGGCAAGATCGAGGATATCTACGCGGGGCAGGGGGTGACGGAGTCCATCCACACCGAGGGCAACCTCGACGGGATGGCGCGCTTCATGGAGCGGGCGGAGACCCTTGATGAGGGGCTCCTCTTCATCAACCTCGTGGACTTCGACATGCTCTATGGGCACCGCCGCGACGCCTTGGGTTATGCGCGCGCGCTGGAGGTCTTTGACGAGCAGCTCTGCCGCTTCGAGGAGCGCCTGCGACCTGGCGACCTCGTGATGCTCACCGCGGATCACGGGAACGACCCGACCTTCTTGGACGGCACAGATCACACGCGGGAGTATGTCCCCGTCCTGGCCTATGGCCCGGGGCTCGCCCGAGGCGTCGACCTGGGGACCCGCGCGAGCTTCGCTGACATGGGCGCCACCGTGGAAGAGCACCTCGGGCTCTCGCCCGCAGGCCCTGGCACCTCATTCCTTGATGAGCTCCGGGGGTCCGTCGCCTGAGGGGCGCGTCGCGATGATCGACCCCAGAGAGCTCTTGGCGATCAAGCGCGACGGCGGCGCGCTCTCGGCGGCGCAGTCAGCCGAGCTCCTCGACGCCTACACCCAGGGAGAGGTCGCGGACTACCACGCCGCTGTGCTGCTCACCTCCATCTTCATCCACGGCATGACGGATGAAGAGCTCGCGGGCTGGACCCGGGGGATGATCGGGACAGGGCGCACCCTGTCCTTCGAGACCGACCGCCCGAAGGTCGACAAGCACTCCACCGGCGGCGTCGGCGACAAGGTCTCCCTGCCCCTCGCCCCGGCCCTCGCCGCGTGCGGCTGCGCCGTCCCGATGATCTCCGGGCGCGGCCTCGGGCACACGGGCGGCACCCTGGACAAGCTCGAGGCGATCCCTGGCCTGCGCACGGAGTTCGAGGCGGAGGAGCTGCAAGCGCTCCTCGACTCTGCGGGCTTCTTCATCGCCGCGCAGACCTCAGACCTCGTGCCAGCGGACAAGCTGCTCTACGCCCTGCGTGACGTCACAGGCCTCGTCGCCTCTCCGCCGCTCATCTCGAGCAGCATCCTCTCGAAGAAGCTCGCCGAAGGGCTCGACGCCCTCGTCCTCGATGTGAAGGTCGGGAGTGGGAGCTTCCTCACCAACCAAGAGATGGCGAGCGAGGTCACCCGACGCATGCACGTCATCGCGTCAGACTTCGACCTGCCGATGACCATCTTCAGGACCTCGATGAAGGCGCCGCTCGGCAGAGCGGTCGGACACTCGCTCGAGGTGGCAGAGAGCCTCGACTGTCTTCGCGGGGGCGGCCCGGAGGATCTCCGTGAGCTCGTCGTGCGCTTGGGCGGCGAGCTCCTGCGCTTGTCCGGACAAGCTGAGGGAGGAGGCGAGGGTCAGGCTAGGATCGCCGCGGCCTTGGACGGGGGAGGAGCTCTCGCCGCCTTCCAAGCCGGCGTCGAGGCCCAAGGGGGTGACGTCACGGCGCTGGAGAGCGCGAGCGCGCTCCCGTCCGCCCCAGACCGCGACGAGCTGTGCGCTACAGAGTCGGGACACATGAGCTTCACCGACTGCGCCGCGATCGGCCGCGCCGTGGGCGCCCTCGGCGGCGGGCGCACGCACCTCGGCGACGAGATCGACATGGGCGTCGGCTTGGTCTTCACTAAGGGGCAAGGCGACCCGGTCGAGGCCGGCGAGCCGGTCTGCGTCATCCACCACAGGGGCGGGGTGGGCCTGGAGGAGGCCCGAGCTCTGCTCTCGTCGGCGACAGAGGCGACAGACTCAGCAGAAGTCGAGCCGCTCGTCCTCGACGGGTGAGGTGTCCGCAATCTAGGCTGACCGCATGCTGATCCTCCGCGGACTCTTAGGGCTCGCCTTCTTCGTCGCCCTGGCTTGGCTCATGTCGAGCGACCGCAAGCGCTTCCCCGCGCGGGTAGTCCTCGGCGGACTCTCGATGCAGCTCATCCTCGCCTGGTTCTGCCTCAAGACGACGGTGGGCGTCAGCGTCTTCGAGGCGGTCGCCGGCTTCGTCACGAAGCTCATCTCCATGGCCAAGCCTGGGACAGAGCTGGTCTTCGGCGGCCTCGCGACCCCTGACTTCTCCGAGGGCGGCTGGGGTTACGCCTTCGCCTTCGCGAGCGACGGCTTGCCGGTGATCCTCTTCTTCAGCGCGCTCATGGCGATCCTCTACCACGCGGGGATCATGCAGCGGCTGATCTACCTCCTCGCTCGCGTCATGAGCTCCTTCATGGGCGTGAGCGGAGCGGAGTCGATGGCGATGGCGGCGAACGTCTTCGTCGGTCAGACCGAGGCGCCCTTGGTGGTGAAGCCCTATATCGCGGGCATGACTCGCTCTGAGCTGAACGCGCTCATGACCGGCGGCTTCTCGACGATCGCGGGGTCTGTGCTCGCGGTGTACCTCGGACTCCTGGGCGAAGAGTACGGGCCGCACCTTCTGACCGCCTCGGTGATGAGCGCGCCGGCTGCCTTCCTCATCGCCAAGGTGATGCTCCCGGAGTCAGAGGTCTCTGCGACCGGGTCCGGGGTCGAGCTGAAGATCGAGCGCACAGCCTCGAACACGATCGAGGCCGCAGCCAACGGCACGAGCGACGGCCTCAAGCTCTGGCTGAATGTCGTCGCGATGCTGATCGCCTTCATGGGGCTCGTGGCCCTCGTCGACTGGCTCCTGGGGGCGCTCGTCGCCGGCCTCTCGCTCAACGTGATCTTCAGCTGGGCCTTCGCTCCCGTCGCTTGGATGATGGGCGTGGAGAATTGGCACGACTGCCAGCTCATGGGGTCGCTCCTCGGCACGAAGGTCGCGGTGAATGAGTTCATCGCCTTCAACGGCATGCTGGAGCTCCTGGGCGGGACCGGAGACGCGACCTTCCAGTCGCCGCGCACAGCGAAGATGGCGGCCTACGCCCTCTGCGGCTTCGCGAACTTCGCCTCCATCGGCATCCAGATCGGCGGCATCTCCCCGCTCGCGCCAGAGCGCAAGCCGCTCATCTCCAAGCTCGCCCTGCGCGCGATGCTGGGCGGCGCCTTCGCCTCGTGGATGACCGCCACGGTGGCAGGGATGTTCCTGGAGTGATGACAGCGGCACAGGCCGAGCGCGAGAAACTCCTTGAGAGTCTGGACGCAGCGGGCGCAGGGAGCGCGCGCGCGGTGATCGTCCTCGGGAGCGGGCTCGGTCCGCTAGCGGAGGAGGTCGAGGGCGCGCGGCGCCTCCCTTATGAGGGGCTCGCGGGGATGCCTGAGAGCGCCGTGCCGGGCCACGCCGGTCGCCTCGTGCTCGGCGAGCTCTCTGGGGTCCCGGTGGTGCTGCAGCAGGGACGATGTCACCTCTATGAGGGGCGCACTGCGGAGGAGGTCTCTCGCTGCGTGCGCTGCCTCGTCGAGCTCGGCGTCGGGACGGTGCTCCTCACGAACGCCGCAGGCGGTCTGCACGCGGAGTGGCCGATCCCGTCCCTCATGCGCATCACAGACCACATCAACCTCCAGGGGGTGACGCCCCTCGACTCTTCAGGGCGCGGCTACGGCACCCCCTATGACCCCGAGCTCGGCTCGTTGATCGACGCCGCAGCGGAGGAGGCCGGAGTCGCGCTCCGAACAGGCGTCTATGCGGCGCTCCCTGGGCCGACCTACGAGACGCACGCAGAGGTCCGCATGCACGGGAGCTTCGGAGCGGACGCCGTGGGCATGAGCACAGCGCAAGAGGCGCTCGCAGCTCACGCAGCCGGCGCACGAGTTGCCGCCATCAGCTGCATCACAAACCACGCCGCGGGCTTGAGTCACATCGAGACCAACCATGAAGAGGTCGTTGAGGCTGGCCTCAAGGCGACGGAGCAATTTACGGGACTCATCCGCGCGCTCCTGACTCGGCTGGGCGCAGAAGAGCCAAGCTAGGCATGGAGACCAGCTCCAGAGAGCGAGAGGAGCTGCGCGCGAGCCGCATTAAGGAGCGGCCGAGCTGGTACTCACCCTTAGGGCACCTCTTGGCCCCGACAGCCTTCGGGCTCGGCATCAGCGCTCTGGGCGTGCTCCTCTTGGAGGACGTCCGGCCTTGGGAGTGGCTCACGATCCCGGGCTTTTGGATCTTCTCGAACTTCATCGAGTGGCACGCGCACAGAGACCTCTTGCACACGCGCTCGAAGCGTGCGCCGATCCTCTACGAGGGGCACACGCTCAACCACCACATGATCTTCCCCGCGCACGACATGGCCGTTCGCGAGCGCGGCGAGTGGCGCGAGGTGCTCCTGCCGCCGCTCGCGGTGGTGATGCTCGTAGGTCTGCTCGTCCCGGTCTTCGCCGCGCTCTGGTTCGCTGGCCTCCCCAACGTCGCGTGCTTCTACATGATCACGGGGGCGCTCTACGTGCTCTCGTACGAGTGGCTGCACCTCTCGTATCACCTGCACCCCAAGAGCTGGGTCGGGCGCCGCGCCTTGATCCGCTTCCTGCGACGCCATCACTCAGTGCACCACGACCCGAAGCTCATGCAGCGCTGGAACATGAACGTGACCGTCCCGCTCTGGGACTGGGTCAGAGGTACGGTCGCGGACAAGGACGCAGCAGAAGAGGCGCTGCGTCCACGTTAAGGCGTCGCTACCAGGGGATCGGCGCGCTCGCCCCGAGGCCAGGGCCTAAGACGACCGCGTTGCCGAAGAAGCGCGCGGTCGTGAAGTGGAAGCCGCGGAAGCCGGGCATCGAGGTGAACAGGATCACCTGGCCGTCACCCATCGACTCGCGGGTGAGCCAGGCAGAGTCACCGATGCGCTCAGCGGCCTCGGGCCAGAGCAGCCCGGAGAGGCGCACATCCGCGGCCGGCGCGAAGCGCACCGCGGTCTCGACTCCAGCGGGCGTGAGGTAGACCGAGGAGCCTCCAAAGAGGACCGGGACGCGCTCGCCCGCGCCGGCGGTGAGCCAAGACTCTTGGCGCGCTTCCCCGAGGAGCATCGCGCCCCGCGGTGAGAAGCGACGCATCCAGGCCTCGCGCGCTTCAGGGGACTCGCCGGGCACGTGAGCGACGGAGACGGCCTCCGACTCTTCTGCCTTCGCGCCGGCCTCGACCGCCGCGCCAGACCAGATGGCCTCGGCGTCGATCTTCACGTCTCGGGCGAGGCGCTCGCGCGCGGCGACGGCGGCGTAGGCGTCGAGCTCATCGAGGACGTTTCGACGCAGCGCGACGTCCGAGAGCCCCGCGCGCTCGGAGGTGAGCGCGGCGGCGGTGTCGCCGCAGGCGATCAGCGTCCCGCCCGAGCGCACCCAAGTCTTGAGCGCGTCTTCGTGCTCTGAGACCACGGAGCCTGCGCTGGGAGGGAGGATCAGGACGTTGTAGCGGCGCAGGTCGTAGCGGGAGAGCGACTGGGCATCGAGGATCGTGTGGACGACGCCGAGGCGGGTGTCGAGGTAGTGCCAGAGGTGGCCGAAGGTGTCGGGCGCGGTCGGCGAGTTCCCGATGAGCGCGACGCGGGGCCGCTCGAGGAGTTGGAAGTGGCCGCCGCCGAGGTCAGGGCCGTCATCGGGCGCTCGCCCCGTCGAGAAGGTGTACAGCGAGACGCCGGAGGCCTTGGCGGCTTCAGCGACCAGCCCGTCAAAGTTCTCGCTGGTGTTCTCGTGACGTCGGACGAGGAGAGAGCCTCTCGCGAGGGTGTCGTCACCGTGGGTGAAGGGCTTGTCTGAGGCGTGCACCCGAAGCCCCGCGTCCATGGCGCGCACAGCGAAGGCGAGCGCCTTGTCATCTGCTGCGTCGACCGCGTAAGCGACCGGAGCTCCCGAGATGTTGGGGGTCTCTGCCTCGTTGAACCACTCAAGGGGCGGAGCGGGCGTCGTCTCTACCTCAGCGCTCAGGTTCCCCCAGACGGCGTCGAGGTCGAGGGCGTGCGGCAGCGACCAGGCCATCGTGTCGTAGATCTTCGACTCACCCTTCCGCTCGAGGGACTCGCGCTCGATCTGGAGGGCCTCACTTGAGAGCTTCGTGTCGAACTCGCAGTAGGCCCGGACCGCGCGGCCCATGGGCTGCGCAGCGCGGATGATGAGGCTGTGCTTCGGTGAGGTGACGGGCTCATCAAAGCTGTCGCCGAAGCGATCGATGGTGTTCGTCGTCGTGAAGCTCGAGCCGGCGAGCTCGACCTCGACCCCTTGTCCGGTGAGGATGCGCATGAGCTCCGCGGTGCGGGCGGGGTTGCTGCCCGGGCGGACGACGAAGACCTCTCGGCGATCAGGGTCCCCCGCGACGACTCGGCGCGCGTCAGCGAGATAGCGCTCGAGATACCAGCTTGCGTTCGCGCGCAGCGCCTCGAGGCAGGCCCAGGACGCGACGGCTTGGTGGTGCACAGACTCCCGATAGGAGAGGACGACGCCGGAGGCGCGACGCATCGGGTTCCCGATGACAGCGCCCTGCTCGTAGAGGATGCCGATGGAGCCGGTGAGGCCCGCCCAGGCGTCGGAGTAGAAGGGCGCCCAGCCGTCGGCCCACTCGCGGGTGTAATAGTCCCAGCTGTAGGAGTCGAAGGCGCCGGCGATGGCGTCGCCGAAGACCTCTTGACTCTCGATCAGGCCGGTCGGGACGTAGGGGTTGACGGGGTCGGCTTGCGGGTAGAAGAGGTAGGTGTCGAGCCCGCTCATCTCGTGCGCGTCGACCATGAGCTGCGGGTGATACTTCAGGATCGCCGCCCAGCGCCCGACGGTCTCAGGCTGAGAGCCCGCGATCCAGTCGCGGTTCATGTCGAAGAGGTAGTGGTTGCCGCGCCCGCGGGGCCAGCGTCCGCGCAGGAGCCCGGTGTAGTTCAGGGACTTGGTGTAGCCCGACATCTGCTCAGACTGGGTGAGGATGCGCTGGCGTCCGTCAGGGTTCATGTTCGGGTCGATCACGGTCACGACCTCGTCCAGCATCTTGAGCGTGGCGGCGTCGGTCCCGGCGACGAGCCGGTGTCCGAGGGCGAGCGCGGCGTCGCTGCCGGAGGTCTCGTCACCGTGGATGGAGTAGCCCATCCAGGCGAAGGGGAGCGCGCGCTCCAAGATCGCGGCGCCCTCCTCCTCCGAGAGACCGCGCGGGTCAAAGAGCCGCGCGTTGTCCGCGAGCAGGGCGTCGAGGCGCGCGAGGTTCTTCGCGCTCGTGATGACGACGTGGTACTGAGCGCGGCCCTCGTGGCTCGAGCCGTGCTCGAAGAGCGCGACGCGATCGCTCTCCTTG
>JAKVCE010000170.1:0-3643 GCA_022447405.1 Planctomycetota bacterium
GAGCGCGCGCTGGCCCTGGACCCTGCGCCCTCTGAGGGCTGGTCCTGGCTGGCCGGGGTGCTCGTGCACCGCTTCGGCGCGCCAGAGTTCGAGGTCAACCCCGCGGGGCGCCGCGCTTGGGTCGAGGCTGGACTCGCCGTCCTCGCGAGGGGAGAGTCCGAGAGCCGCGAGCCAGAAGAGCTCGCCTTCCACGCTGGGCTCATCATGGCCTTCGTCGGGTCCCTCCCCGGAGACGTCCTCGAGTGGCCCGGCGGCGCGAGGAGCGCGTGGCTGGAGGCCGCGAGTCACTTCGAGCGTGCGGAGCGCCTCGGGCACCCGCGCGCCGAAGAGGCCGCCCAAGCCGCCATGGCCGAGGTGCACTGGCCCAGCCCAGAGCCCACCTGGGACCCCCAGGAGGAAGGAGCCAAGACTGAACCCCTCCGCCTGCAACACTCTCACGAAGACGAGGACTGAAAGCTCACAACGCGCGCGCCTTCAGGTCCGATAGCATCCTCAGCCATGGAACTCGCCGCCCTAACCTCCGCCGCGCTCTCCTCAGAGCTCTCGGGCTGGGTCACGTCCTTCATCGGCAACTTCCACTACCTCGGGCCCTTCATCGTCCTCGTCCTCTGTGGCGTCGGCTTGCCGATCCCTGAGGAGGTCACGCTCATCGGCTGCGGGCTCTTGCTCCACGAGGGCCTCGTCGACTTCGAAGAGATCACCCTCGTCTGCGCAGCAGCCATCCTGATCGGCGACTCCATGCCCTTCTTCTTGGGGAGGCACTACGGAGAGGCCGCGCTGCGCCTCCCTTGGATCCGCTGGGTCCTCCATCCAGAGCGCATGCTCCGGCTCCGCCGGCGCTTCAATGAGCACGGGAACTGGGTGATCTTCACCCTGCGCTTCCTGCCCGGGATCCGGGTCGGCGGCTACTTCACCGTAGGGATGATGCGCGTCCCCTACCTGCGCTTCCTGCTCTTGGACACCCTCGGCGTCCTGGTCTCCGTCCCCATCTCGATCTACATGGGCAAGCTCTTCGCAGGCCAGATCGAGGTCTTGGAGGAGCGCCTCGGCGGCCTGAGCCTCATCCTCGCCTTCACCCTGCTCTCGGTCTTCATCATCATCGGCGCCCGCTCACGCTCGAAACGACGCGCGCGCTTGGAGCTCCTGAAGGAGGAGCGCCAGCAGCGCATGAAAAACTCCACGAATCCGACGGCCCCCCCCACGGACGATTGACGCCCACTGGGGGCTCCCTCGGGCCCGTTTTCGACCCGCTAAAGGTCCATTACAGCCCGGGGAGCGGCTCCTGACGGGTTTCCGGGGTGCCTTGGTGCGCCCTAGCCGATCGGATAGAATCTCCGGCCAATTTTGCGGCGGAGCCAAACTCTGAAAACAGCCCCGCGGCGACCCTCAACCAATACACCGCTTACCCCATCCCAAATCCGATGCCCGACATCCTCCAGATCGCCATAGGTGCTAGCGCCCTGGCCCTCTTGTTCGCCTTCGCCAAGTACAGCGCCATCATGAAGCGCAGCGCAGGCTCCGAGAAAATGCAGGAGATCTCCAAGGCCATCCAGGACGGCGCCGCCGCCTTCCTGAAGGCCGAATACCGCTGGCTCGCGGTCTTCGTGATCGTCGTCGCGGCCGCCATCGGCCTCTCGGGCCAAGCTGGGCTCGGCCCGAACACTGCCATCGCCTTCGTCTGTGGCGCCCTCGCCTCAGGCCTCGCGGGCTACTTCGGGATGCACACCGCGACCCGCGCCGCCGTCCGCACCACCGAAGCCGCTCAGGGCAGCCTCCAGGCAGCCCTCAACGTCGCCTTCGGCTCTGGAACGGTCATGGGCATGTGCGTCGTCGGCCTCGGCCTCATCGGCGTCACGATCTTCTCCATGCTCTACTCAGGCGATGGAGCGATCACCGAGAGCGTCCTCGAAGAGGTCCTCGGCTTCAGCTTCGGCGCCTCCTCCATCGCCCTCTTCGCCCGCGTGGGCGGCGGGATCTTCACCAAGGCCGCTGACGTCGGCGCCGACCTCGTCGGCAAGGTCGAGGCGGGCATCCCCGAGGACGACCCCCGGAACCCCGGCACCATCGCAGACAACGTCGGTGACAACGTCGGCGACGTTGCCGGCATGGGCGCAGACCTCTTCGAGTCCTACGTGGGCTCGATCATCGCAGCCATGACCCTCGGCGCCGCCCTCTACGCGGGCGCTGAAGGCATGGAGGGCATGGTCATGCTGCCCTTGGCGGTCGCCGCCTGCGGCATCATCGCCTCCGCGATCGGCACCTTCTTCGTCTCCGCTAAGGACGAGCACAGCCTCCACTCCGCGCTCTTCCGCGGCCTGGTCGTCGCCTCCCTGATCGTCATCGGCGCCACCTGGTGGCTCACGAACGGCGGCTTCGGCCTCGCCTTCCCCGAGGGCGTCGAGGGCATGAACCTCTTCTGGTCCGTCGTCGCGGGCCTCGTGGTCGGCGTCCTGATCGGCAAGATCACTGAGTACTACACGGCGATGGAGACCAAGCCCGCGCAGTACATCGCCAAGCAGTCCAACACTGGCCCCGCGACCAACATCATCCACGGGCTCGCCACCGGCATGGAGTCGGTCGCCCTCCCGGTCCTCATGATCTGCGTCGCGATCTGGATCTCCTACGACATGGCGGGCGTCTACGGCGTCGCCATCTCCGCGGTGGGCATGCTCTCCACCCTCGGGATCTCCCTGGGTGTGGACGCCTACGGCCCCGTCGCGGACAACGCAGGCGGGATGGCCGAGATGGCCGAGCTCGACCCCCAGGTTCGCGAGCGCACGGACGCCCTCGACGCTGTCGGCAACACCACCGCCGCCATCGGCAAGGGCTTCGCCATCGGCTCTGCAGCCTTGACCGCGCTCGCGCTCTTCAGCGCTTACTGCACCAAGGCGGGCACCGAAGGCAACGCGCTCGTCCTCGACATCAACAACACCAAGGTCATGATCGGCCTCTTGGTCGGCGGCCTCCTGCCCTTCCTCTTCAGCGCCATGACCATGCGCGCGGTCGGCAAGGCCGCCAACGAGATGGTCGAAGAGATCCGCCGTCAGTTCCGCGAGATCCCCGGGATCCTCGAGGGCACCGGCAAGCCGGACGCCGCGCGCTGCGTCGACATCTCCACGCAGGGCTCCCTGCGCCAGATGGTCCTGCCCGGCGCGATGGCCGTGCTCGTCCCCATCGTGATGGGCAAGCTCATGGGTGTCGCCGCGCTCGGCGGACTCCTCGCTGGCGCGCTCGTCTCCGGCGTGATGATGGCGATCTTCATGGCGAACGCAGGCGGCGCCTGGGACAACGCCAAGAAGTTCATCGAGGGCGGCGCTGAGGGTGGCAAGGGCTCGGAAGCCCACAAGGCCGCCGTCGTCGGCGACACCGTCGGTGACCCCTTCAAGGACACCTCCGGGCCCTCGATCAACATCCTCATCAAGCTGATGACGGTCGTGAGCCTCGTCTTCCTGCCCTGGTTCATCGCCTAGCGATCCCCAGGGAATCGACTCGGACGCGGGGGGGGGGGCCCCCCCCCCCCCCCCCGCCGGGGCGGTGTCGTCGGATATTTCCCGGTCTCCAAAATTTGGTTGGCAATGTAGATTTGTCACAAAAAGGCGTATTAAGCAAAGAATTTTTTTTTCTGAAAAAATGAGTTTTCGAT